>CAZKWG010000336.1:0-8324 GCA_964556105.1 uncultured Enterobacterales bacterium
TCCGCCCCTTCGCGCCGAGCGCGATCCCCCGCTCCAGCATCTCCGCGGCCCGCGCGGGCTGCCCTGCGCGGATCAGCGCGAGGCCGAGGTTGTTGTAGAGCTGCGCGTGATCCGGGTAGAGGCGCACGGCCTCCTCGAAGTTCTCCAGGGCGGCGGCCGGGTCGTCGCGATCCAGCAGCACGCTGCCCACCTGGAAGAGGACGTTGGCGCGGTCCCGCGCGCGCTGCTCGGGCGGCAGCGGGAGGTGCGCGAGGCCGACGCCCGCGAGGAGCAGCGCCAGCCGCGCGGCGAGCGGTCGCCAGCGGCGTTGAACGACGACATCGGCGAGTCTCGCGAGCCCGAGCCCCGCGAGCGGCAGCAGCGCGACCAGCGCCGACAGCCGGTAGCGGCCCGCGACGAAGGTGAGGACCACCGTGGCCGAATAGGACAGCCCGAAGGTCAGCAGGGGCGCCAGATCGCGCCAACGTCGCATCGATGACACGAGGCCGAGGATCGCCAGCGGCCCGACCAGCCCGAAGCCCACCGTACCCCACCGCAGCGCGGCGGACTCGGAGAGCGCCCAGGCGTAGCTGGTCTCCAACGGCGCCTCGTAGGCGCTGACGAACCAGCGCAGCTTGACGAGCTGTAAACGGAGGAATGCGACCGGCTCCTCCCACGCCCAACGCGCGGCGCGTCGGGTCCACCACCGGCTCGCCTCCGAGGCCGTCAGGTCACGCCCCAGATCCGCCTCGGCGATCTCGATGGAAGTGCGCACCAGGCTCTCCTGGCCTCCCGCCAGACCTGATCCCTTGGGTGTCCTGAAGAGCCCGTCGGCGTCGGGGTTGTTGCCGATCCATACGTTCACGCCACCGTGCGCCGAGACCAGGACGGCCTCACCGCCGCGGTCGAGGTTGCGCGCCAGCACAGGGCCGAGGACGAGGGAGACCCCGATGAACCACGCCGCGACGCGCCCTGCCCGCGCACGCCGAGACGAGTCAGGGCGCGCCCACTCGGCCGCCAGCGGCATCAGCGGGAGCAGGGCCAGCAGGTTGGGTCGCCCGAGCGTTCCGAGCGCGAACAGCGCGCCCGCAGCCAGCGTTCGCCACGCGGACACCTGAGATCCGACGAGGAGGGCCATCGCGCCAGCGGCGAAGAACAGGACCCACACCTCGGCGACGAGGTTGCTGGCGTTGTGAACGAGCGGCCCATAGCAGGCGCTGAGCGCGAGCGTGCAGAGCGCCGCGCGCGTCCCAACGGTCAGACACGCGATCCGGTACAGCAGCAGGCAGGTGATCGTATCCACACCCGCCTGGATCACCCGTACCATCAGCAGATCGCGGCCGAACAGCGTGTAGATCAGGCCGAGCAGGTAGGGGCTCAGTGGGTTCGACGTGAACACACCATCGCCGAGCACGTCACCCGCCGCGATGCGCTGAGCGAGCGCGTCGTAGTTGGCCTGATCGAGCTGCAACCCCTCGAAGAGCGGCGAGGCGCGGAGGTCGAAGATCCAGGCGATCCGAAGGGCCAACGCCAGCAGCGTGAGACTCGCGACGGCTCCAAGGCGGGCCAGCCCGAGGCGCGTCATGGCCTCGGTTGCGGGCGACCGCGCCGCTCAGCGGGTCGATTCGACATCCTCTCCTCTCCCGATTCGGCGCACCCGCACCCGCCGCACGCGCCGGGGCGTGGCGTCCACGATCTCCAGCGCGATCCCGTCCTCCGTCGTCAACACCGTCCCCACCGCAGGCATCGAGCCCGACATCGACAGGCACAGCCCCGCCAGCGTCGAGAAGCCGCCCTCGGGAAGGTCGAGGCCCGTGTCGCGGTTGACCTCGTGCAGCGCAAGCCCCGCGTCGATGAGCCAGCCCCCGGCCGGATCGCGCTGGAGCTTGCCCGCGGGCTTGTCGTGCTCGCTCAGGATCTCGCCCACCAGCTCCTCGACCAGATCCTCCACCGTGATCAGCCCGACCAGCGAGCCCAGCTCGTCGGTGACCAGCGCCAGCGGCGTACGATCCGCCTGGAGCTGCCGCAGCACGGCGGTCGCGGGCATGGTCTCCGGCACGAAGAGGACCGGATGAAGCAGGCTCTCCAGCGTCAACGTGGGCCCGAGCAGCGCCTCGGCCAGCACGTCGCGCAGGTTCACGAAGCCGATGATGTTGTCTTTGGCCCCGTCATAGACGGGCGCGCGCCCGTGCCCCCGCTTGCGCGCCAGCCGCGCGATCTCCAGGACCGGCGTGTCCTTCGCGAGCATGAGGACGTCCCGCTGCGGGACCATGACCGAGACCGCGCTCAGCGTGCCGAAGTCCAGGGCACGGGATGCGATCTCTCCGGCCTCGGCGTTGACCGAGCCCGCCGAGGTCGCCTCCTCCACCACCTGTTGTACCTCCTCGCGGGAGAGGCGCGACTCGGTGAAGCTGGTGCGGTCGCCGAACAGGCGCAGAATGGTGTTGGATGCCAGGGTGAGCAGGCGCACCAACGGTCGAGCGACGCGCGCCAGCCCCGACAGCGGGCGGGCGATGAACAGCGCGTAGGGCTCGCCGGCGCGGAGCGCGAGCGACTTCGGCACCAGCTCGCCCAGCACCAGGGACAGAAACGAGACGCAGACCACGACGACGCCGAGCGCGAGCTGGTCGGCCGCCTTTCCGATGCCAGGGATGGCCGAGAAGATGGGCGCCAGCCGCACCGCGATGGAGGAGCCTCCGAAGGCCGCCGCGGTGGCGCCCACGACCGTGATCCCGATCTGCACTGTGGCGAGGAAGGTCTCGGGTTGCTCGCGCAAGCGCAGGACCGTGGCGGCGGCGCGGCTGCCCTCGTCCACCAGCTCGGCGAGGCGAGTCTTGCGGACCGACAGGATCGCCAGCTCGGCCCCCGAGAACACGCCGTTGAGCAGAATCAGGGCCAGGATGATGAGGAGTTCGAAGAGCACGCGCGCACACTCCAGACTGACAGCCTACTGCCCGAGCGCACGTCGCGCCTGGTCGGGCATCAACGGCGCCACCTTGTCGCCGAAGCCCCGATCCTGGCCGACCACCTTGCCGTCGCGGTTCACGAACACATAGCGTGGAACCGCTCCCGCGCCGATCCAGGCGTTCGCCGTAGCCGCGTCCGCCACCAGGACCGGCCCGGTGAGGCCCGCCGCGCGGACCTTCTCCAGCTCGGCTCGCTGCCCTTCTGGCTGGTCATCCACCGTCACGGTGACGATCCCGAGGTCCGGGAACTGATCCTCCAGCGCCTTCAGGGTGGGCAGGCTCTGGGAGCAGTATCCGCACCAGGACGCCATGATGGCGACGAGGAAGGCGTCCGGGCAGGACTCGCCGCTCGGATCCAGGTTGTCGGCCAGCGACCAGGGCTGGCCCGACTCGACGTCGAGGAGCTGAAGCCTGGGGGCGGGCTTGCCCGAGATGGCGCCGACACCGCGGGCGCGGGGCACGATGCCTGCGGGAACCGGCGTCACCTCGCCGCTGGCCTCGTGGCGCGCGACGGCAGGTTTGACGGCCGGAGCGGCAGCCACAGGCTCATCGTCGTCCTGGTCGGCGCCTCCGCCGTCCACGTTGAGCTTCGCGTCCGTCTCCGGCGCCTGGCCGTCCGGAGAGCAGGCCGGGAAGGCCATCGAGAGCGTGACCAGCATCGTCAGTTCGCGCAGCATCGGAACCCCGTCCGCGGGCCAGCGAAGCCCGCTCCAAAGGTGTCGTTTCGCCGGTAGCAGCGGGCGTGATCGTCGCTGGTGTCCCAGGCGCCACCCAGCAGGACGGCGGTCTCGGGCGTGGTACCGACCCACTCCTCGACGTTGCCGGTCATGTCGTAGATGCCCGTTGGCGTGGCACAACCTGGGTTCTCTCCCGTGAAGACCGGCCGGTATTTCTCGTCCTCGCGCGCGTCCCAGCAGCGCCCGTCGTCGTGGAAGTCGCCGTAGGGGTAGGCGGTGCCCTCGATCATGTCGTCGGCCAGCTCACCGTTGGCGTTGTCGTCGATGGCGCGGGCGTTCTGGCAGGCAGACACCCACTCCTCTTCCGTGCAGAGGCGCTTGCCGGCCTTCTCGCAGGCGGACTTCGCCTCGAACCAGGTGACGTTCAGCGCGGGGATCTCATGCTTGCCGCTGCTCGCCACGCCGTCCTTGATCGTGGCCTCGAAGGTGTCGATCCGGAACTTCAGATCGCCGAAGGACACCGCCCGGTTCGACGGAGTGTCCGCCGGGATCGGCGTGAGCTTGTCACCCGTCTCCTTCAGCGCCGCGGCACGCTGCGCGGCCTCCTGGGCGCTGGCGCCGAGCGCGACCTCGATGGCCCGCGCCATGACCTCGGCCGATGAGCCCGACCGGTACAACTTCCCGTTGATGAAGATGCGCGGCGTGCCGTGTACGTCTACAGCCTTGCCCGCCTCGCCGTCGCGCCGCACGACCGCCATGGGCTCTTCGCTCGCCATGCACGCCTGGTAGAGCGCCTTGTCCGCGCCGGCCTGCACCGCATAGGTCTCCAGGTAGGTGTCGCCGAGCTGATGCTGGTTCTTGTAGGCCAGATCGTGGAAGGCCCAGAACACGCCCTGGCGCTGCGCGCAGACCGACGCCTTTGCGGCAAGACAAGCCTCGCGGTGCTTGTTGTTCTTCACGCCCGGGTTGCAGCTCGGGCTCATCGGGAAGTGCTTGAAGACGAACAGCACCCGGTCGCCGTAGGTCGCCTCCAGGCGCGCGAGCTCGGCGCTCGACCGCTTGCAGTAACCGCACTCCAGATCGCCGAACATGACGACCGCCACCGTCGCGTCCCGGTTGCCCGTCCAGGCGTCGTCGGGCTCGATGCTCAAGGTGGCCTCATTGTTGTCCTCGGTCTTGACCGTGAAGCTGAGCGCGGGGGCCTCGCCCGCGGGGTCCTTGCCGCGGGCGTGGCCTCTTGCGGCGATCTCCGTGCCCATGTCGCCGGTCAGGCTGGACCGGTACAGGCGCTCGCCGCCCACGGCGAGGAGGAGCAACCCCAGGTAGACGGCGCCGATCTGTACAGCCAGGTTCTTGTCGGGAACGCCGGGCTTTCCGCCCAGCAGGCCGATCACGAGCAGGCCCGCGTTGACCGCATACAACCGGATGCACCAGGCGCACACGTAGCGCAGCTCGGTGGTGGAGACGTAATAGAGGAAGCCCGAGTAAAGGACGGCCAGCAGGCCCATCCCGAGCAGCATGCTGCGCGCGCCGCCACGCCCGCGCAACGCCAGGATCGCCAGGATCAGCACCGTGGCGTAGAAGGGGATGGCCAGCGTGGCGATGGGCACACCGAGCAGCTCGCTGTAGGCGCTGGTGTTGACGATGTCGCAGTTGACCGCGGCGGACTCGGTGCAGCCGATGAGCTCACCCTGCTGCTCGGCGGCGCCGTAGAGCTGGGTGTCGTGGTGCCAGGTCATGAGACCTCCCACGAACATGCCGAAGAGGGCCAGGGGGATGGCCAGCCAGAGGCCTACCTTGCGGAGCCCGCTCATCGCGCACCGTCCACGGCTGCGTCCAGCTCCGCGAAGCCTTTCTCCGGGCTGTAGCCGGTGTGCCGCCAGACCAGCGCGCCGCGCTCGTCGAAGAGGAACATGGTCGGCATCGAGGTCACCCCGTACTGCCCGAGGTGCTCGGCGTCCGGGTCGAAGGCCACGGGCAGCTCGAAGTGGACCGCCTCAATGAACTTCGTCGCGTCGGCCTGGGTGCGATCCACGTTGACGGCCACGATGGCGACGTCGGGGTGGTCCTTGGCCCAGGTGGTGAGCGCCGGCAGCTCTTTGCGACAGGGCGAGCACCAGCTCGCCCAGAAGGTCAGCAGGACCTTCTTGCCGCGATGATCGGCCACCCGGAAGGTGCCGCCGTCACGGAGCGGCAGCTCCAACGCCGAGATATCGCCCTGGCGTGGGGCGCTCATCGTCTTGAACACGTCCTCGGGGATCATCTCGGGCGCGGCCAGCGCGGCGCCGAACAGGAGCAGGGAGAGCACGATGGACACCTCCTGTAGCCCACCATGCAAAATGCGCGCCATGCTTGCGCGTGCGGCCTGAATCGGCGTGTAACGGCTGTTACAGCCGACGCTGGGAGCGGCAGCGCGGCGTGCTTGCACAATTTCGCCACACCAGAGTACATTTTTGCCCCACATGCGCCTCTCGACCCGACTCACCGCCACCCTCGCCCTGTCCTCGCTGATGGTGTTCGGCGCCTATGGCGTCTACCTGGTGCGCGAGGAGCGGGCCGATCTGCGCGACGCGGTGCAGCGCGAGGTCACCTTCCTGGGCACCAGCCTGCGCGTGGGGGTGGAGAACGCGCTGCGCGACCGTCAGCTCCCTGACATCGAGGAGGCCACGCTGCGCATCGAGGGTGTGGACACCCAGGTCGACGTCTACGTCTTCGACCCCAACGGGGCGCCCGTCGTAGCTCCGACCGGCATGCCCGACGGGGAGGTGCGCGAAGCGTTGCGCGCGCTCGTGGGCTCGGCGGCCCAGGAGCATGAGGTCCGTGTGCTGTGGCTGCCCGAAGGCTCGCCGACCCGGGTGTTGCTCGCCACCCCGCTGTTGACCGACGATGGCGAGCTTCAGGGCGAGCTGGCCATCGTGCGCCCGCTCGGCGACATGAACGAGGATCTGCTCGCGACGCTGGGATCGGTCGCTACGACCGTGGGCGCCTTCGTGCTGCTCGCCACGGCGCTGGGCGTGTTCGTCGGGCGCGTCTGGCTGGGGCGGCCCCTGCGCCGGCTCGCGGAGGCGATGGAGGCGGTGCGCGCGGGCGACCTGGAGCGTCCGCCGGACACCTCGGGAGACGACGAGATCGCGGCGTTGGCGCAGGGCTTCGACCACATGCTTCAGGACCTGCGGGCGGCGAGACTGAACGCGGAGGCGGAGGCGGAGGCCAGGCGCGAGGCCCAGTATTCGCTCCAGGTGGCCGACCGGCTCATCTCGGTGGGCCAGCTCTCGGCGGCGGTGGCCCACGAGATCGGCTCGCCGCTCCAGGTGCTGCACGGCCGCGCCCGCGCCCTCCTCGAACGATCGGAAGATCCGGCTTATACGCGCAGGACGGCCGAGGTGCTCGTGCGCGAGACGGAGCGAATCACGCGCATCGTGAGCCAGCTCCTCTCGCTGACGCGGCGGAGGCCAGCCCGACCTGAGCGGGTCGATCTCGCCGAGGCCGCGCGCGCCGTGCTCGGCCTGCTGGAGATTGAGACGAGGCGGCGCAGGATCCGCGTGACGGTGGAGGGTGCGGCGGGGCCTGTGCTGGCCGACCCGGACGCGGTGCAACAGGTGGTGTTGAACCTGCTGTCCAACGCGCTGCATGCCGCGCGTCCCGAGGGTCGGATCGCCGTGACGCTGTCCGAGGTCGAGGGCCGCGCGCGCCTGGCGGTCGAGGACGATGGCGGTGGCATGGCCCCAGAGGTCCTGGAGCGCGCGTTCGACGCCCTGTTCACGACGCGCGGAGACCAGGGCGGCGCCGGCCTGGGCCTCGCGGTCGTGCGCGGCATCGTGTTGGAGCTGGGCGGACAGGTCTCGGCCACCTCGACGCCGGGCCAGGGGAGCCGGTTCACGGTCGATCTGCCGCTCGCCGACGAGGAGGCTTCATGAACCCGAGGGCTCGCCTGCTGCTGGTGGACGATCACGCGGAGATCGTGGCCTGGCTCGCCGAGGAGCTGGAGCGCGAGGGCTATTCCGTGGTGGGGCTCACCTCGGGCCGTGAGGCGCTGGCGCGGGCGCTGGAGGAGCCCTTCGATCTGGTGATCGCGGACGTGGAGATGCCCGATATCCGCGGCCCAGACCTGCTCGCGGCGTTGCTGCACCAGCGCCCCGGACAGATGGTGTTGCTGATCACGGCCTTTGGCAGCGTGGATCTCGCCGTGGCCAGCGTGCGGGCCGGCGCGGTGGACTTCGTGACCAAGCCCTTCGCCATCGAGACGCTGCTGCTGGCCATGGAGCGCGCGCTGCGGGAGCGGCAGGTGCGGCGCGAGCTCGTGCGGCTGAACCGCCCTGAGGGTGGGTCGCGTTCGGAGGGTCTCGTGGCGAGGAGCCCCGCCATGCGGAGGGTGCTGGATCGGGCGGACCGCGCGTCGCGTGCGGGCAGCGCCGTGCTGCTGACCGGCGAGACGGGCGCGGGCAAGGGCACCATCGCCCGCTTCATCCACGCGCGCGGAGCCAGATCCAGCGCCCCTTTCCTCCAGATCAACTGCGCCGCCATCCCCACCCACCTCGTCGAGAGCGAGCTGTTCGGCGTGCGGCGCGGCGCGTTCACGGACGCGCGCGAGGATCGGGAGGGGCTGTTTCAGCGTGCGCACGGCGGCACGCTCTTCCTCGACGAGATCGGCGAGCTGCCGCTGGACGCGCAACCCAAGCTCTTGAGCGTGCTGGAGACCGGC
>CAZKWG010000337.1:0-8317 GCA_964556105.1 uncultured Enterobacterales bacterium
CAGCCGCTCATCGCCACGATGGCCCCGTCGCCGCTCATCGATGAGGCGGCGCGGCTCGCGCGCGTCTCCGCCCGCGACCTGGACGGGCTGCCCTACGGCGCCATCGTGATGGACAACGCCGGGCGGATCGTGGCCTACAACGACACGGAGTCGCGAATGGCGCGCCTGCCGGTCGAGGCCGTGCTGGGCCGCAACTTCTTCACCGAGGTCGCGCCCTGCACGCGGGTCAAGGAGTTCGAGGGCCGCTTCCGCGCGCTCGCCGCTGGCGAAGGCGCGGGCCTGGTCACCTTCGACTTCACCTTCCCCTTTCCCTTCGGCGCGCAGCGCGTCTCGGTCATGTTGACGCGGGGGGCCAACCCCGGGACGGTCATCATGGCGCTGCTGCGGCGATAGAATGGCGGGGATGTCTATTCCATCCGAACCCGAAGGCTTCGCCATCGGCGCCGTGGCGCAGCTGGTGGGCGTGCCCGTCGAGACCCTGCGCACCTGGGAGCGTCGCTATGGGCTGCCCACGCCCGCCCGCGCCCAGGGAGGACGGCGCCTGTACAGCCCGTCCGAGGTCGAGCAGCTCCGCCTCGTCGCGCAGCTCGCGCACCATGGCGAGCGCGTTCGCGACCTCGCGCGCCTGAGCCCCGAGGGCCTGCTCGACCGGCTGGCCCTGCACCGCGTGGGCGAAGCGGAGCTGAGCTCCCTCCCTACCCGGCTGCGCGTGGCGCTGATCCACCCCTCCCTCGGCGCGGCTCTCGCGGGGTCCTGCCCAAGCGGGCGCACCCGCCTGGAGATCGTCGCGCGGGTGGACTCGGTGGACGCCCTCGACCCGAGCCTGGAGCTCGACGCGATCCTCGTCCACGAGCGCGCGCTGGCCGGGGCCGGCGAGCTCGACACGATCGAGGCGCGGGCGGAGACCGTGCTGGTCCTGACCTCGTACATGCCCCGCGCGCGCCGCTCCTCCCTGGCCGCGCAGGGCGTGCGCGTCGTCGACGAGGCCACCGCCCTGGACGTCCTGCGCCAGCGCGTGGAGGACGCCTGCTTCGCCGACAGCCTCGCCGCGGGCGCGCGCCCTGTCCGGGTCGAGCCGGAGCCGCCCCGCTTCACCCGCGCCCAGCTCGAGCAGCTCATCGAGCGCCCGAGCCAGATCCGCTGTGAGTGCCCCGTGCACCTGGCCTCGCTGTCCCTGCGCCTGCGCGAGTTCGAACGTTACTCGCAGCAGTGCCGAGACGAGAGCCCCGCCGACGCCGCCCTGCACCGCGATCTGGCCGCGGGCGCCGCCGAGGCCGCGGCGATCCTCGAGGCGCTGCTGGGGCGGCTCTGCGCGCAGGAAGGAATCGCCCCGTAGCGGGTTAGCCAGAGTCGAGAGGCGCGCCGCGGCGACGCGCGGTCGCCCGTGCTATCAGACGCCGCCGGAGGCTCCATGCGCACCCTGATCACCACGCTCAGCCTGATCACAACGCTCTGTCTCGTGGGCGCGACGCCTGCGCGCGCCCAGGACGACGCCGCGTCGGGCGACCTGCAGAAGCTGCTCGACAACCTGCCCACCATCGAGACGAAGGAGGCCCCTCCTCCCGAGAAGCCCGCCGAGGAGCCCGAGGAGGGCATGGACCTGCCGGCCTATGTGGCCGAGGTCCGCGCCACCGTGCTGGCCAACTGGAACCCCTCGCCCAAGCTCATCCAGAAGAACCCGTCGCTGTCCTGCCAGATGCTGGTGAAGATCGGCGAGGACGGCACCGTGGGCGACGTGATCATGACGCAGCCCAGCGGGAACAAGAAGTTCGACCAGTCCGCGGGCGACGCCGCCCTGGCGACGGCGAAGGTGCTGGCTCCCTCCTACGGGCTGCGGGGCACGGCGGCGAGCGGGATCCTGGTGAACTTCGTGGCGGCGACGAAGCTCCCCAGGCCCTGAGGGCCGCGCGCTCCAAAAAAATGATTGCAGTCATTATTGACTGTAATCATTTTAGCGATAGACTTCGGGCATGTCGCTACGCGAGCAGAACAAGCTGGACAAGGAGGCGCGCATCCGCGCCGCCGCCCGCGCCCTCTTCGCCGAGAAGGGCTTCGAGGCGACCACCACGAAGGAGGTCGCTGAGCGGGCCGGCGTGGCCACGGGCACGGTCTTCCTCTACGTGCGCTCCAAGGAGGAGCTGCTCTTCCTCATCTGGCGGGAGGAGATCGGGCGGGTGGTCGAGGCGGCCTTCGCCACGCTCCCGACGACCGGGCTGCTGGACGAGCTGATGCACCTCTTCGGGTCCTTCGCGCGCTTCTATCTGGAGGATCGGGCGCTGAGCCTGGTCTACGTGCGCGAGAACCTCTTCGCTCAGGGCGAGTCGGGCGCGACGAACCGCGCGTACACCCACGCCTTCCTGGTGCGGGTGGCGGAGCGCATCGTCGCCGCGGTCGCGCGCGGGGAGCTGGCGCCGACGACCGACCCCCTGCTCGCCTGCTTCGGCTTCTTCGGCGCCTATCTGCTGGCGCTGATCGCGCTGCTCCAGGACGAGCTCGACCTGGACGGCTTCGAGGCCACCCTGCGCGGCACGCTGGGGCAGCAGCTTCAAGGGCTACACGGAGGGAAGAGATGAACACGCACATCAGCGATCAGACGCGCGTTCGCGACGGGCGCGCCCAGTATTTCCAGGCCCAGAACATCCCCGCCGACGGCGGATATGGCGCGCGCTGGGTGCCCGTCACGGTGGCCGGGGTCTCCTTCGCCTTCCCGAACACGCCCGGCCGCGTAGCGGCGGTGCGCCTGCACGACCTGCACCACGTCGCCACCGGCTACGGCACCGACCACACCGGCGAGTCGGAGATCGCCGCCTACGAGATCGGCGGCGGCTGCGGCCCGCACCTCGCCGCCTGGGTGCTCAACCTCTACGGGCTGGTCCTCGGGCTGGGCAACCAGCCGTCGCGGCTGCTGCCCGCCTTCGTGCGCGGGCGGCGGGCAGGCACGCTCTACCACCAGCCCTGGGACGAGTCGGTGCTCGATCTCGACGTGGGCGCGCTGCGCGAGAAGCTGGCGCTGGACCAGGATCTCTCGCCGCCACGCCCCGGTGAGCGCCTGGCGTTCTACGGCTGGATGCTCTTCGCGCTGCTGTTCAGCCTGGGGCCGCTGCTGGCCATCCTGGGGGCCGCGGTCTGGGCGCTGGGCTGACGCTCAGCGCCGGTCGAAGAGCCCGAGCTGGACGCGGGCCGGCGCGTGGTAGGGGGCCGGCGTCCCCGGGATGGGGTCGCCGTCCAGCAGCCCGCGGACGAGGTCGAGCATCCACTGCTTGCCGGCCGGATCGGAGATGTAGTCGATCTGGGTCGTGTCCAGGACATAGACCGGGCTGCGGTCGTAACGATCCCAGAGGGCGTAGTAGCGCTCGCGCAGCGCCTCCAGGTAGGAGGCGGGGATGCGCTGCTCGCTCTCGATGGCGCGGCGCTGGATGCGCTGCTGCACCACCCGGGTCGGCGCGTCCAGGAAGAGCACGAAGTCGGGCGTCGTGATGTTGCCGGCCAGCAGGCTGGCGAAGCGGTCGTAGAGGGCCAGCTCGGTCTCGGACAGGGTCAGCTCGGCGAAGAGGCGGTCCTTCGCGTAGAGGTAGTCCGAGACGATCAGCCGCTTGAACAGCTCCGGCTGGTGCAGATCCATCTGCTGGGCGTAGCGGGTGGCGAAATAGAACATCTGCGTCGGGAAGGCGAAGCGCTCCTGATCGGCGTAGAACGCCGCCAGGAAGGGGTTGTCCTCGACCGGCTCCAGCACCAGCTTGGCGCCCATCTCGCGCTCGAGCAGACGGCACAGGCTGGTCTTGCCGACCCCGATGAGCCCCTCGATGACGATGTACCTGGACACGCGCGCGCCCTCGCGAGGCGGTATATCTCGCCCGGTCCGCGCGCGCTGGACGTGGGCGAGGGCTGGACCCTCTTGCGCATATATACGTGTCTGTATATACACCTCGAAGAGGTGCTCATGGCGACCGCGAAGCTCTTCCGCAACGGCCACAGCCAGGCTGTCCGCCTCCCGCGGGAATTCGCCTTCGAGGGCGATGAGGTCTACGTGCGGCGCGTCGGCCGTGGCGTGCTGCTCTTCCCGAAGAGCGATCCGTGGGCGGCGCTGGAGGCCGCGACGGCGCTCTTCACCGACGACTTTCTGGACGAGCGGGTGCAGCCGCCGCTGGACGAGCGGGAGTCCCTCTGATGTGGATGCTGGACACGAACATCTGCATCGCCATCATCAAACAGCGGCCACGCGAGGTGCTGGAGCACCTTCGCGCGTTGGACCCCGCGCAGGTCGCGCTCTCGGCGATCACCGTCGCAGAGCTGGAGTTCGGCGTCGCGAAGAGCAGCCGGCCAGACCAGAACCGTGAGGCGCTCGCCCTCTTCCTCACCCCGCTGGAGGTCCTCGCCTTCGACGATCGGGCGGCCGCCGCCTACGGGGAGGTGCGCGCGGGGTTGGAGCGCCAGGGCACGCCCATCGGCAGCCTGGATCTGCTGATCTGCGCGCATGCGCTCTCCTGCGGACGGATCCTGGTGACGAACAACGAGCGGGAATTTACGAGGATCGTCGGCCTTCGGGTCGAGAACTGGGTACGCACGAGCCCATGATCCCGCTCAGCGTCGCGCCCATGATGGACTACTCGGACCGGCACTTCCGGTCCGTGATGCGGCAGATCACGCGCCGCACGCTGCTGTACACCGAGATGATCACGACGGGGGCGCTGATCCACGGCGATCGGCCGATGCACCTGGACTTCTCGCCCGAGGAGCGCCCGGTGGCCTTGCAGCTCGGCGGGGACGACCCTGAAGCGCTGGCCCTCTGCGCGCGCATGGGCGAGGACTGGGGATACGACGAGATCAACCTGAACTGCGGCTGCCCCAGCCCCCGCGTGAAGCGGGGGAACTTCGGCGCCTGCCTGATGAGCGCGCCCGAGGTGGTGGCCGAGGCCTGCGCCGCCATGCGCGCCGCCGTCCGCCTGCCCGTCACCGTCAAGCACCGCATCGGCGTGGACGACCGCGACACCTACGAGGACATGGCCCGCTTCGTGGAGACCGTGGCCAGCGCGGGCGTGACCCGCTTCACCGTTCACGCGCGCAAGGCCTGGCTCAACGGCCTGAGCCCCAAGGACAACCGCACCATCCCGCCGCTGCGCTACGAGGAGGTCTACCGCCTGAAGGCGGAGCACCCCGGCCTGGAGATCGAGATCAACGGAGGGATCCGCGCCCTGCCCGAGGCGCGCGCGCACCTGGAGAAGGTGGACGCGGTGATGATCGGCCGCGGCGCGACGGACACGCCGATGATCTTCGCCGCCGCCGACCGCGACGTCTTCGGCGAGGTGGACGCGACGCCGCGCTCCCCGGAGCAGGTCGTCCACGCGCTTCGACCCTACCTCTCGGCCTGGGACGCCGCGGGCGGCAAGCCCGTTCGGGTGACCCGCCACATGCTGCACCTCTTCGCCGGCCGCCCCGGCGCCGGGCGCTGGCGCCGCCACCTGACGACGCAGGCGCACCGCCCGTGCGTCGAGGTGATCGACGAGGCGCTGATCCTCGTGGCCAACCTGACCATCCCAGAAAAAACCTGAGACAATGGGCGCCCCTTCGAGGTGCCCATGCTCTCCCTGCTCGCGCTCGCCGCCGCGCTCGCCGCTCCCGTCATGCCCGACCCGGACGGCGACCACACGCTGTTGCCGAGCCTGCACGAGGGGCCGGACGAGATCGCCGCCGGCTGGTCCCGCGACGGGCTCTGGCAGGTCTCGCCCCCCCGAAGCTGGATCACGGGAGGCACCCGCTTCGGAGCGCTGGTGGAGGCCGACCCCTCCACGCCGCTGATCCTGGAGGTTCGCGGCCTGGTCCCGTCCGGCCCCGGCCCCTGGATTCGCGCGCGCGAGACCTGGTCGAACGACAACCTGCGCGTCATCAACGCCGATCTGGGCGCGCACTACCCGTCGGCCCAGGTGCGCATGCGCGGCGCCCACGGCCTCGTCGATCTGGCCTGGGAGATCCGCGTCCCCGTCTGGGAGCCGCAGCGCGACGAGGATCTGCCCGCGCCGCCGCCGTCCTCGGCGCTGTCGGCGACGCTCACCGCCCTCGGCGTGATCTCCCGCGACACCTGGGGAGCGGACAGCACCGACTGCAGCTCGACGGAGGACGACTGGTACCGCACCGCCATCCACCACACGGCGGGCAACCAGACCTCCGGCGGCACCGTGCAGGGCGCGGTGCAGGCGCTTCAGGCCTACGCCATGTCTACCGGCGAATACTGTGATATTCCGTACCAGTTTCTGGTCGGCTACGACGGCTCGCTCTGGGAGGGGCGCGAGCTGACCTACACCAGCGGCGCGACCGGCGGCGGAAACAACGACGGCAACATCGCGATCTGCTTCCTGGGCTGCTACCACCCGACCGACTGCGGCGACACCTCGGACGAGGCGACGGACGCGATGATCGCCAGCGCGCGCCTGCTCCTGGAGACGCTCGCGTCCGAGCACGACTACACGGTGGACGAGGACACCGTGCGCGGCCACCGCGACTGGCCCGGCAACAGCACCGCCTGTCCGGGCGAGTACGTCTACGATCGTCTGGACGAGGTCCGCAGCAGCACCGCGCCTTACGAGGCGGCCTACGCCAGCCAGACCTTCCCCGTCTACGGCGTGGACGCGCCGCTGACCCTGGCCGTGGGCGAGAGCTTCACCGGCAGCTTCACGTTCACCAACACCGGCACCGAGACCTGGACGGCGGGCGGGACCTACCTGGCGCCGATCCCGCGAGACGCGGCGTCCGCCCTGGCCACCAGCGGCTGGCCGAGCAGCACGCGCGCGGCCACGTTGAGCGCGGACGTCGCCCAGGGCGCGAGCGGGACCTTCAGCTTCACCGTCACCGGCGCGAGCGAGGGCGAGACCCTGCAGAGCTTCGGCCTGGTGCAGGAGTGGGTGACCTGGTTCGCCGACGCGCCCTATGGCGGCGGGCCCGCCGACGGCAGCGTCACCCTGCACGTCGTCGTGACCGCGGCCTCCTCGGGTGACGGCGGCGGTGGCGAGGGTGGCGACGGCGGCGGCGGCGACGGCGGCGACGGCGGCGGCGGCGACAGCCCGGACCTGGACAGCGCGCTCGTGGACACGGGGCCGGGCGCGGTCGGCATGCCGGGCGCGCTCACGGCCATCGACGAGAAGGGCGGCTGCGCCTGCGCGCAGGCTCCGCGCTCCCCCGGCTGGACGGCGCTCCTCGCGCTCTCGTTCCTGGGCGTCTTCGCCCGCCGCCGCGCCTGAGCCCAGGGCCCCCGGTCGCCGACGCGCGCTATGCTCCTGTGCAGGAGGTCGCGGATGGCTGACCCGCTGGTGCTCGAGACGCGCGTTGACCGCGTCACCGTCTACCGAAACGGCGCGCTGGTCGTTCGCCGTGGCGAGCTCGCCGCGCCCGCGACCTGGCCTTTGGATCTTCGCGTTCCTGGCCTGCCGCTCCTCTTTCAGAGCGACACCGTCCGCGTGCGCGTCGAGGCGCCCGGCGTGAGCGCCGGCCCGGTGGAGGAGGAGGCCCGGCTGGAGGGCCTGCCCGCCCTGGGGGAGGACCACCGCCGCCTCATCGAGGAGCGACGGATCGCGCTGACGGCCCTGCGCGAGGAGGAGGCCGCCTGGGGCCGCTTCGCCGAGGTCCTGGACGGGCTGGTCCTGCCCACCGCGCTGGACCTCTCGCCACGCGCGAAGGCTCGCTGGCCCGATCTCAGCGTCTGGAGCGGATTGACCGACGCCGCGGACCAGCAGCGTGAGGCGGCGGCGGCGACGCGCGCGACGCTCAAGCGGGCGATACGGACGGCCGAGGAGGCGCTGGCGGCCCTGGAGCGGCGCGCCGCGCAGGAGCGACCGACGGCGGGACCGGTGACCCGCGGCCTGCGCACCACGATCCACGCCGACAGCATCCACCCGGAGGGCCCGCCCGCGGAAGGGCGCGCGGTGGTCGTCGAGGTCGAGTACTTCCTGGCCGGCGCGCGCTGGGCCCCGGCCTACCACCTCGATCTCGGCGCCGGCGGTCAGGGGCGGCTGGCGCTCTCGGCCTGGGTCGGTCAGGCCACGGGCGAGGACTGGGCCGGGGCGGCGATCTCGGTCTCCACCGCCGATCTGCGCCGCGCCGCCAGCCTGCCGAAGCTGCCCGCCTGGAAGATCGGCCGCGCCGTGGCGCCCCCACCCTCCGGCTGGCGCCCGCTGCCCGAGGACACCGATCTGCTCTTCCAGGACGCCGACCGCGCCCGGGCCAGCCGCCCGGAGCCCGAGCCCCGCCCCGCCTCGAAGAAGCGGGCGCGCGGCGGGCGGGCGCAGGCCGAGGCCATGGACGACGAGAGCACGGGCGCCGTCGCCCC
>CAZKWG010000338.1:0-8309 GCA_964556105.1 uncultured Enterobacterales bacterium
GCTGGAGCAGGTCTGCGCCACCATCGGCGTCCCCTTCGACGAGGCCGTCCTCAACCCCTACGAGGGCGACCGGATGCGCGACGGTCCCCGCGGCGCCCGCGCGATCGGCGACCCCAACATGGCCGGTCATGGCGCCGTCCGGCCCGAGCTCGCCGATCGCTGGCTGGAGGGCTACGACCCGCGCCGCGCCAGCGCCGAGACCCGCGCCTTCGCGGCCGGCATCGGCTACAACCTGGACGCGATGCCGCTGCCGCCCATCGCCCGCCTCTCCGACGCCGTCTCGGCGCTCTACCGCGCCGCGGACGAGCTCGAGCGCAGCGTTCAGCTCCCCATGGACCTGGACCTGGACGCCGTCGAGGGGCGGCGTTTCCTGCTGCGCATGGTCTCCGCCAGCGTCGACACCTTCGTCGAGAACGGCGACCCCGACCACCCCTACCTGGAGCACGCCGAGGGCCCGACCCGCAAGATGTTCGCGGACAACCCCGACGCGGACTACATGCGCGCCCCCATCCGCACCGACGGCGACCAGGTCTACCGGTTGTGGGGCCGCGTCCCGCCCGGCACCGTCTACCTGGGCGTCCTGCTCTACGGCAAGGGCGGGCGCGTCGGCAACCGCCTGGTGGATCAGGCGCTGGGCCTTGGGCCCGATGGCCGCTTCGAGGTCCGGATCAGCCGCCAGCCTCAGCCCGGCGTCTGGCTGCAGGCCGACGGCGACGAGACCGCCCTCTTCGTCCGCCAGTACTTCACCGACCGCGCCGCCCAGGCCCCCGTCGAGCTGCACATCGAGCGCCTCGACCCCGTCGGTCCGCCTGGACCCCTCGACGCCGCGCGCCTCACGGCCCAGGTGAACCTCGCCGAGCGCATGCTCCGCCGCGTCTGGGAGCGCACGGTCAACACCTGGAAGACCGCCTCCTCGATGGCCCTCAACCGCTTCGTCGAGGTCCCTGGCGACGGCCTCTTCCCGACCCCGGACAACCGCTACCGCATCTGCTGGTACCGCTTCGGCGCCGACCAGGTGATGTTCGTCCGCGGCACGCTGCCGCGCGCCCGCTACTCCAGCTTCACGATCTACAACGCCTGGATGGAGAGCCTGGACTACCGCCACCACCGCGTCGCGCGGAACCACGCACAGATCGAGACGGACAAGGACGGGAATTTCGAGCTCTGCCTGGCCCACCGCGATCTGGGCCACCCGAACACCCTCGTGACCTGCGGCCATCAGGCTGGGTATCTGCTGCTGCGGGTCCTGCTGCCGGACGGCGAGATCCCGGAGCTGAGCATCCAGGTGCTCTATGAGCGGGAGTGGGCGCGGTAGGATTGGGATTGGGGTCAGGCAATGCGTTATGCGTTACTCCACGGTTGAGAGCGTGCTCGGCCCGGTGTACTCCCCGTAGACCTCCTGCAGTCGCTCCACCCATCCGCGAAGCTGGGCGTCTTCCGCCAGATGTTCGCGAAGATGGCGGACGCGCTGGCTCACGCCGGTCTGATTGCAGCCGAGGAGCCGGCCGACCTCCGTCTGGCTGAGGCCGGTGCGACGGCAGAGCCACCAGGCGGCCAGCCAGGCCGCGCGGTTGCCGTGGCCGCCGCGCGTGAAGGTCTGAAGCTGCTCGCGGCCGACGCCGGCGATGACCATCACCTGTCCGAGCGCGACCTGTGGGTCGAGCAGGCTGGGGACAGGTGGCGCTGAGGTCTTGACGCTGGGCTGATGCGCTGCCGCGGTCCAGAGCGTCGCGGGATCGAAGCCCTCCGGCCCGGTCTCCCGCCCCATCTGCACCTCCTCGACATAGGTGCGGTAGGTGTCGGAGTCGCCGAAAATGTCGCAGAGTTCCTCAGTTGTGAGCCACTCCGGCGCGATCGCCAGCCCGGCATAATAAGGATGGCTGGTCCAGCGCGCGTCGTCGGCGCTCGTGGCCAGGCGCGCGCGGACCGGGTTGAGGTGCAGGTATGCCAGCAGGTGCGCCCACCAGGTGTCGTCCTCGACCAGCAGGCTCTTGAATCGCCCTCGAAACACGGGTCCGTCCAGCGAATAGCGGGCGTTGAAGCGGCGGGCGTGCTGGCCGCAGAGAAAGCGCATCGCCTCGCTCAGGTTGGAGCGCGAGCTCTCCACCAACAGGTGGAAGTGGTTGGGCATCAACGCGAACGCGTGAACCCGCATCCCGTAGCGCGCGGGGAGCTCCGCCAGCAGCCCAAGAAAGGAGACGCAGTCGTCACTATCGTGGAAGATGGCTGACTTTCTGGCGCCGCGGCTCATGACGTGATGGCGGGCCGCGTCGTGATCTCGCCGGGGGAGGCGGGGCATGGGGAGTCTCCGGGAGCCGGGCTGAGGAAGGTAACGCATAACGCATTGCCTGACCCCAATCTACCCCCTCTCCACCCGCACACACCGCCACACGCCGATCGCGCCCACCAGCGTCGCCACCAGCGCCAGCCCCAGCAGCGCCAGCACCAACCCTGGGTGGATCACCGCGCTCGGCAGCAGCATCGTCTCCCGCACTGGGAAACGCCACCAGGCCACTGCTGGAGCGAAGCTCCACGACCATCTCAGCAGCTCGACATAGTGATCGGCCCCCGCCGCCGCGACGAGCTCGGGATGATCCAGGCTCATGCGCTTCAACCACTGGTAGTAGTCGTGGTAGCTGACCTGGACGCCGTTGTAGGCCATGAGGACGCCGGCCAGCGAGAGGAGCGCCACCAGCGCGCGCGCGCCGCGTCCGAGCGCGCCCCAGCGTAGGCAGGCGAGCGGGAGGATGAACAGGGGCAAGGCTGGCAGCAGAAAGCGTGGTCCCCAGCACCAGCCGCCCTCCCATTGCCACCAGCGGGCGTAGAGCAGCAACAGGGTCAGCAGCGTGACGACCGCGGCGACGCCGATCTCGGGCGCCCGCCGGGCCAGGGCAGGCATGGCCGCCAGACCGATCAGCATCAGCGGAAAGTAGAGAAACAAGCCGCGCCCTGGGCTGAACAGCAGGCCGGCGAGGCCGACCAGGAGGGGCGTGTTGAACATCGCGCTCTCGGCGCCGTAGCCGGTCTGCAGCGGGCTGCCGAAGCGCGCGAGGTTGTAGGCCAGGACGAGGGCGATCGGCGGGAGCGCGCCGAGACCGAGGCCCCCGACGACGCGCGCGAGGGCCCCCAGGCTCCGCGCCCGCCAGCGCATCCAGATCGCCAGCCCGACCGCGAGGCCGACGCTCGCCAGCGCGGTCTTGGTCGCCACGAGGAGCCCGAGCATCGCCCCGACGCCGATCAGTCGAAGCTGGCGTTGATCCTCGCCCCAGCGGTGGACCTGATAGAGCGCGCCCAGGAGGAGGAGCGCCGCGAGCTGCTCGGACCAGCTCTGGTAGGCGTAGCTCCAGAAGGGGGAGGCGAAGGCCGTCGCCAGCGCGACGACCAGCCCGGACCTCAGGCTCCCGCCCAGGCGCGCGCCGAAGAGCAGCATGGCCGCGCAGAGCGCCGCTACCGTGATCGCCGCGGTGCAGTTCGCCATCCAGGCGCCGAAGGCCAGCTCGAAGTGGGCGCGGTCGGTGCCGTACCAGAGCCGCCGAAAGGAGCGCTCATCGCCCCAGAAGGTCGGCTGGGGCGAGCGCCAGGCGTACTGGCCCTCGACCGTCGCGGGAGGGTGGAAGACCGCCAGCTCGGCGTCGCGCGCCAGCGGGAGCAGCAGCCGACTGAGCGCGTAGGGCGGCACCATCAGGAGCGACGGCGCGATCCCATACTTGGAGTACCAGCGCGGGCTGCCGTCCTCGGCGTCGGGCGCGCGCGGGATGGTCAGGCCGCTGCCGACCGTGATGCCGTCGAGCGGCGGGAAGGAGAGCGACCCCTCGTCCACCATCGCCTGCGACAACCGGAAGAGGATCACGCCGTCCGTCACGTCGATGTGGTCAGGGCCCGTCAACACGAAGAAGCCGGAGAGCGCCAGGAAGAGCCACAGGGCGGCTCTGCGGGCCAGCGAGCCGACGGACGAGGACGGAGTGGCCGACATCGACGGAACCATAGCAGCCGGGGCTCGGCTGCGGGGAATACGGATCCCTGTTGGTGGTTCAATGTCTGATATGCGCGCGCCGTCCGCACTCGCCGCGACCTGGACGCTGAGCCGGCTGATCCCGCGCCTGGTCGGGGTGAAGCTCGCGGCCGGGCTGCTGCCCGGCGCCACGGCGCTGATCTTCGTGACGACACCGCTGCTGCCGGTGCTCGATTGGGCGGCTTTGCGGGTGGCGGCCAGCGCGACCGAGCCGCTGCCCGGGGCGGCGATCGCCGTCGCGCTGCTCCTGCTGGTGGCGCTGGGCGCGCGGAGGGCGATGCGGGCGGCGCTGCACGGGGCAGAGCTGCGCTTTCTGGACAGATTGCCGCTTCCGCCGCTGGTCTGGGGGCCAGGGCTCGCGGCGCTCGCCTATGAGGTCGCGCTGCCGGTGGCGGGCCTGTCCTGGTTCTGGGAGAGCCCGAGCCCCTGGCTTCAAGGCCTGGTCTTCCTGGGGGTGGCCGTCCCCGCGCTGGTGGCGGCGGCGGGCGCCGGGCCGCGGGCCGCGGGCTGGCTGATCGGTGTGGGCGCGCTGGGCGTGGGAGCCCTGACCCTGGCGCGGGCGGCGCCGGGGAGCCTGCCCGTCCTGGCGCCGCTGGTCTTCGTCTGCGGCGTGCTGGCGAGCGGGTGGATTCACGCCGATCTGCGCCTTCGAGCCTCCGATCTCGAGCTCGGTCTGCCCGGCCGTCCCCGCACCGCCGTCGCCGCGTGGCTGCGCTGGGACCTCACGCTGGTGCTGCGGGAGGAGCCGCGGGCGCTGCTCTGGGCGGCGGCGACCGGCTCGGTGCTGGGCCTGATGACGGCCACCTTCGCCGAGAACGCGGGGCTGGAGGGCTCCGACGTGACGGCCGTCGGGCTGGTGTTCTTCGCGATGATGGGTTTGGGAGGTTGCCTGCCGCTGGTGCGCGCGCTGGACCTTCAGGCGGGTCGGCTGGCGCCCGCCTGCGCGCCCTTCGACCCCGGCGCGCGGGTGGTGGCGCTCGCGCTGCTCGGCGCGCTGGGGCTCGCGCCGGGAGCGGTCTCGGTCGCTCTTGCGCTGGCCGCGACGCACCCTCCTGGGCTCGCGGCCGTCGGCGGCTTCCTCGTCGCGGCGCCTGTCGCGCTGGTCTGGCTCGCGTCCCGTCCCGATCCACGACGGGCGCACCGGATCAACCTGGGCTGGGCCGGCGGCGCGCTGTGGCTGTGCGCGGCCGTCGGCGCGGCGCTGCCCCAGCTTGGACCGGCCCTTCTGGTGATTCTGGCCCTCCTCGCCGCGCGCGACGCGCGCTCCCGCTTCGCCGCGAGCTGGGGGAGGGTCACGCCATGAGGCCCGCCGTCGTCGCGCAGGGGCTGACCGTCCGCTACCCGTCGGGCGTGGTGATCGGCCCCGTCTCGCTGGACCTCGGTCCCGGGGTCTGGCAGCTCACCGGGCCCAACGGGGCGGGGAAGACGACCCTGCTCCGCTGCCTCGCCGGCGCCTGCCGCTGGACCGAGGGCGCCGTGCGCGTCTGCGGCCAGGATCCCATCGCCCACGCGCCAGCCCGCGCGCGCGTCGGCTACCTCCCCGCCGAGGCGGATCTCCCGGACGCGCTGCGGGTGAGCGAGCTCTGGCGGATGGCAGCGGCGCTGCGGGGGCGGCCGGACTGGGACGGGCGTGGACTACAAGTAGAGCTGGATCTCCCCGCCCGCCTGCGCTACGGCCACGCCAGCTCCGGGCAGCGCGCGCGGGCCGGGCTGCTCTTCGCCCTGGCGGGCGACCCGGACGTCCTCCTCCTCGACGAGCCGTGGAGCCACCTCGACGCCCAGGGCGGCCGTTGGCTGGCCGACTGGATCGACGCCCACGCCCGCGACCGCGTCATCCTGCTCAGCAGCCACAGCCCGCCGCCGGTCACGCTCTCCGGGATCATCCCCGTCCTTCGCGGCTGAATCAGGTCTCTGGTGGTACGCCCAGCCGCGCGCGCGCCTCCTCCAGCGGCAGCGCGACCAGGGGCCAGAAGTCCCAGTTCGCCGACAGATCGGTGTTCATCGCCCCGCCGCGCTCGACCGCCTTCAGAAACCGCTCGGCCATCCCCGGCTCGGCCAGGACGCTGGTTGAGACGGGCTGCGGCACCGGCGCCATGTTCAGGCCCGAGCTGAAGGTGATGATGCCGAACAGCACCATGTAGAAGGGGTTCTCCTTGCGATAGCCGGCGGTGAACGCCGTCACCAGCGTCTCCTCGGCGGGGGTGGTGCCGTAGCCTGAGAGGATGTGGGTGAAGTCATGGTAGACCCCCGCCTCGGGGAAGCCGAAGCGCTCGCCGGGGAAGGCGAAGCCGTGCGCGCGGTAGTGGTCGAAGAAGGTGCGCCCCAGCGTGCCCTCCGGCAGCGCGCCCAGCGCGTGGTAGCGCGCCGCCAGCTCCAGGTCCTCCACCATCCCGCGCAGCCCGAGCACCCCCTTCGCCAGCCCCACCAGCCCGCCGTGGAAGTGGAGCTGGTCCTCCAGGATGGAGCGCAGGTGAGAGCGCCGGTAAAAGTCCAACTTGAAGAGGAGCATCTGCCCCTCCGCCAGCCGGCCGATCGTCGCGACCGCGTCCTCGTGCACGTCGAGCGCCGCGGCGAAGCGCTGGATCACCGCGATCCGCGCCGGGTCGGGCAGGCCGTCCGCCAGGCTGACGATGACCATCCCGCGCACGAGCTGAAGGCGCAGGGCCGGGTCCGTCAGCGAGGCGGCGAGCACCTCGGGCGCGATCACCGGCGCCGTCTCCAGGTCGTCGTGGTTGCTCAGCAGGTAGGTCTGCGCGGTCTCGATCAGGCTGCGCGCCGCGGGGCCGAGCGGGGCCGCGCGCGCGACCTCGGCCATGGCGCGGAAGCCGAGCGCGGCGATGGATGGATCAGGGTGAATCAGGCTCATGGTCGCTCCCGGAGCGCGGCTCGTGGTCGGGACGGAGCCGGAGCGCGCGTGTGACCCGCGCCAGCAGGCGGCGCAGCAGCGGCGGCGGCGGCTCCGGCCTGCGGGGACCCGGGTCGGGCCCCTGGCGCAGGTGGAAATTGCGCGTGATCACGCGCGGTTCCGCATGAAGTCGGCGGTGTCGGCGAAGAAGGTGCGCAGCTCCTGGTGCAGGGCCGCCTCCGTCACCAGGGCGCTGAGCGCCACGTCCATGCAGGCCATCCAGGCTCGTGCCTCCGCCTCGGCGATGGGGAAGGGCATGTGCCGGGCCCGCAGGCGCGGGTGGCCGTAGCGCTCGATGTAGAGCTGCGGGCCGCCCAGGCGACCCACCAGGAACATCCACAGCTTCTCGCGGCTGCTGGACAGATCGGGCGGGTGCATGGCGCGGATACCGGCGGCCTCGGGCAGGCGCTCCATCTCGTCGTAGAAGCGGTCGACCAGGGCGCGCACGCCGTCCAGCCCGCCGAGCTGCTCGAATGGGGTCAAGGGTCCTCCGCCTGGGCCAGCCGTGGGATGGATCTTCGCCGTAGCCTGCCGTATACCATGGGTCATGCGCAAGCCCGTCCTCGCCTTCGCCCTGCTCCTCTCCTGCAAAGATGGTCCGAAGGACACCCCCGACGCGTCCGGCCCGCCCGAGGAGACGGGCGAGACCGGGGCGCCCACCGAGACCGCCGAGACCGCGCACACGGGTGAGAGCGCCGCGCCCGCGCTACAACCCGGAGTGGAATTCGACCGCTTCTGCGGCGAGGCCGCCTGGGACGCCGCGCTCAGCGAGGCCACCGTCACCGACCCCGGCAGCCGCTACCTGGGCTACATCTCCACCTATACCGACCTGCGCGCCGGCACCGCCGAGACGATGAAGGTCATCCCGCCGCACCCCTACCATGTGCGCACGCTCCGCCTGCAATTCGCCGCCGGCACCGGGACCGCCCGCGTCCGCCTGATGCACACCTGGGGCCGCAGCTACCCCGCCGGCTGGGCCGATCTCGACACCGAGGGCGCCACCATCGCCGGCCCTTACGACGTCGAGGTCGACGCCAGCAGCGGCCGAACCTGGGTGGAGGTCGACGTCAGCGCCGAGGGCGTCTTCCTCGAGCCCACCCAACACTACATGATCGTCAACGAGTACCCGGAGAAGGGCTCGCCCACCGTCGGCATCGTCGAGCTCCCCGACGGCGAGACCTCCCGCGCCCTCCTCCTCGTCCCGCGCGAGGATCTGCCCTACGGCCTGGACGGCAACTACAACATGGAGCTGGTGGGCGACACCTTCTGCGCGATGGAGGACGAGGCCCGCTGGTTTCAGGAGGACACCGACGCCGCCTTCGCCGGAGACGTCTCCGCGTACGCCACCGTCGCCGACGTCAACGGCGACGGCCACCAGGACGTCGTCACCTA
>CAZKWG010000339.1:0-8306 GCA_964556105.1 uncultured Enterobacterales bacterium
CGAGCGCCATCCCCGCGACGACCAGCGCGCCCCCGAGAAAGAGGCGCCGCTTGACTCCTGGGCTCATGCTCCCTCCTTCGACCCGCGCGTACGCACGACGAGCCAGGCCGCGTACAGAACCAGGACCGCCCAGGAGAGGCCGTAGGCCGCCCAGACGAACTCCCACCCGCCCGTGATCATGCCGCCGCTCATCGCTGACCTCCGACATCCAGGGGACGCGGCAGCTCCGGCAGGTCCGGCGCCGCGTCCTCGCGCTCCAGCGTCCTGAGCGCGATGCGTCGCCGCGCGATGACGAAGGCCACGGCGAGGAAGAGCATCCCGAACGCCGCGATCCGCAGCGGCGTGATCATCTCCGAGTCCACCGTCTTCGGGCTGGAGAAGGGCTGGTGCAGCGTGCGCCACCACTTGACCGAGAAATAGACGATAGGGACGTTGACAAAGGCCACCACCGTCGCGACCGCCGAGGCGACCATGCGGCGCTCCGGCTGCTCCATGGTGCGCCGCAGCAGCAGCACGACGCCGAAGGACACGATCAGCACCGCGGACGTGGTCAGCCGCGGATCCCAGGTCCACCACACGCCCCAGGTCGGCTTCGCCCAGATGCAGCCTTGCATGAGGAGCATCGCGTTGAGCAGCACCCCGACCTCGACCGCGCCCTCCATCGTGGCGTCCCAGCCGCGCCGTCCGTTCCAGAGCACGCCCACCGCGGAGATGAAGGCGACCAGGTAGATCACCAGCGCCACCCAGGCCGTCGGCACGTGGACGTAGAGAATACGGCCCACATCGCCCATCATCGCCTCGGGCGGCGCCACGAACAGCCCGATCCCGTGCCCTACGCCGAGCAGCGTGACGCCCAGCAGCCCCAGCGGTACTTCCCACTTCATAGGTCGACCACCTTTCCGAAGAGGACGCCGCACAGGCTCCAGTAGACGGCGTCGAAGCAAGCGAGCAGGGCGATCCAGGACCCCGCCTGATCCATCGGATCCCCCTGAAGCGCGAGGCTGGTCGCCTTGACCGAGGCCAGCAGCACCGGGACCACCAAGGGGAAGAGCATGAGCGGGAGGAGGATCTGCTTCGCCGGCGCGCGCGCCGTGAGCGCCGAGTACAGCGTGCCCGGGGCTGCCAGACCAGCGCTGCCGAGGACCACCGCAGCGAGGAGCGAAGGAAGCTCACGCGGCGCGGGCGCGTCATAGAGCACCAGGCTCACGAAGAGCGCCAACGACGCGATCAACATGAGCTGAAGCGCGTTGGCCAGCGCCTTCCCGTAGAAGAGCGCGGGCGGCGCCACCGGCGTCAGCAGCAGCCGCTCCAGCGCCCCGCCCTCCACCTCGATCTGCATCGAGGCCGACAGCAAGAGCGTGCTGGAGAGCAGCACCGCCATCCAGAGATAGGCCGACGCCTGCCGGCTGAGCGCCGCGGTGTCCGGGCCGATGGCGAAGGAGAAGAGCAGCAGGACGATGAACGCAAAGCACGCGAGGGAGAGCCCGCGGGTGCGAGCCCTCCACTCGATGAGCAGATCCTTCTTCAGGACACCCAGCAGCCCGCGCACGCTCACCCTCCGGAGGGAGGGCATAACCCAAATCGGGCGGCGCTCACTCCATCGGGCGATCGCCAGCCCCGTGCAGCGCGCGCCAGGCCTCCACCGACTGGCCGGCAGGGCCGGACCAACGGGGCAAACCCTGCTCGAGGAGCACCGCGTGGTCGCAGAGCGCGGAGGCGCGCTCGAGCTGGTGGCTGGCGACGATCACCGTCCCGGGCAGGGAGCGGATGAGCTCAGCCACGCTGTCCATGCCCGCCGGATCGAGCTGCGCGAAGGGCTCGTCGAGCAGAATGAGCTCCGGCGCCTTGTGCAGCAGCAGCGCGAAGGAGAGCCGCTTGCGCATCCCGGCCGAGAAGTGGCGAACCGCGTCCGGGCGCTCGACGAGCCCCACGCGATCGAAGATGTCGTCCGGCACCGGGCGGTCGAGCAGCCTGGCCTGCACGTTCAGGTTGTCGCGGGCCGAGAGATCCTCGTAGAGGCCGGGGCTGTGCGTCACCAGCCCGATGCGCCGCCGCACGGCGAGCAGATCCTGCGCCGGGTCCTGGCCGAACAGGCGCAGCGTGCCGCGCGTCGGCGTCAGCAGCGTGGCGAGCACCCGCAGCAGCGTCGTCTTCCCCGAGCCATTGGCGCCGAGGACGAGCAGCCGCTCGCCGGGCGCCACGCGCAGCCCTACGCGCGCCAGCGCCCAACGACCACCGAAGCGGCGGGCGAGCTCGACAGCCTCGACGACAGGAGCAGACATGCCGCTTCTGCTAACGCGTCCGCCCCCTAAAGGTCGCTCTCATAAAAAAGGATACCAATATCGTTATATATTTCAACTAAAATGGTGCGGTCTCATCTGAGACCATACCCCTCCGGAGGATCGACGCGATGAAATGGACCAGCCTGACCTTCTCTGTCCTGATGCTCACCCTCTCCGCCTGCAAGGACAAGGGCGGCACCGACTCGGGCAGCGCCCTCGTCGGTGACGCGACCGCCGGCGCCACCGTCTACGCCAACGTCTGCGCGAGCTGCCACGGCGCGAACGGCGAAGGCACCGAGGGCTACGCGCCCTCGATGACCGAGGAGGTCCCCGACCTCTCCGACGAGGAGATCACCGACGTCGTCAACAACGGCTACGAGGCGATGCCGGCTCAGAGCCTGACCGAGCAGGAGATGGCCGATCTGCTCGCCTACCTGAACGAGACCTTCGGCCCCTGATCCCGACGCCCCTCCCGACCGCTCGCCTAAGCGCCCTGCTCTGGCGAGGTCGGGAGCGGCAAGGTGCCCGAGCCCATGAAGGGCGGGTCGCGCAGACGCCACAGCGCGCCCACCCTCACGGCCGTGCCGATGCCGACCAGCATCCGCTCCCCGACGGGGGGCGAGACCCAGATCGCGTAGGTGGTCTCGCCGATCTGCTCGACGCCGTCATAGCGTGATCCCTCCGGGATCAGGGCCGCGAGGCTCTCCAGGCTCTCCGTCAGCGCGGGCAGGGATCGGCGCTCCAGATAGTCCGCGGCGTCGGCGCCCAGCACCGCGGCGGCCTCCCCACCGGCCAGAAAGAGGCCGCGCCAGGCCAGAACATCATGCGAGCGCGCCGTCTGGAAGACCACCTGACCCAGCTCGCCCATGCTCGTGGGCGCGCGCCGCGGCGGCGGGCGTCGCGAGGCCTCGTGGCGGCGGACGCGAATGAGCAGCCACAGCGCCATCAGCAGCGCCACCAGCAACAGCTCGTTGTGGGTGGTCGAGCCCGCAACGGGGAACATCTGTAGGGTGGATTGGGCGAGGAAGAGGGCGCTCACGACGGGTACCTCGATGACCTCATCTTCTCATAGTCCAGCACGGGCAGATCGTGGGCGCGTCGCGCGCGCACCCTCCCCCGCGTCTGTGGCCCTGCTAGCTCCAATCAGCGCGTGCGCAGCGATGTCGTCGCGCATCCCTGTCCCCCAGGGTGCGCGGTGCAGCGAAGGGCGATAGTCCAAGAGGACACCCCCCGCGCTGCCCTGGAGGCATGTATGAGCTGGTTGGTCGCCCTGGTCCTCGCAGGATCGGGGGTGGCGGTCGCCGAGGAGCCGAAGGTCCGTGTGCCCTTCGAGAAGTACACGCTGCCCAACGGGCTCGATGTCATCCTCTCGGAGGACCACTCCATCCCCTTCGTGCAGGTGAACATCTGGTACGACGTCGGCTCGCGAGACGAGACCGCCGGCCGGAGCGGCTTCGCGCATCTCTTCGAGCACCTGATGTTCCAGGGCTCGAAGCACATGAACGACGACTACTTCAAGCCCCTGGCGCGGGTGGGCGCCGACGTGAACGGCACGACCAACGCCGACCGCACGAACTACTTCGAGGGCGTGCCCAGCGAGCAGCTCCCGCTTGCGCTCTGGCTGGAGAGCGACCGCATGGGCTGGCTGCTCCCGGCGTTGAGCCAGGAGAAGCTGGACAACCAGAAAGAGGTCGTGCGCAACGAGCGACGCCAGAGCTACGAGATGCGCCCCTATGGCGAGGTGTGGAACTGGCTCTCCGCCGCCATCTGGCCCGAGGGTCACCCCTACCACACCACGACCATCGGCAAGCACGAGGACATCGAGGCGGCCACGCTCGCCGACGTGAGCGCCTTCTTCGAGACCTGGTACGTGCCGAACAACGCCACCTTGACCATCTGCGGCGACTTCGACCCGACGCAGGCGAAGGCCCTCGTCGAGAAGTACTTCGGCCCGATCCCCTCCGGTCCCGAGCCGGTGCGCGCCACCCAGCCTCCCGTGCAGCCGCTGGAGACCGAGGTGGTGGTGCGCAAGACGGATGAGGTCCCGCTGGCCAAGGTCTGGATCGCCTGGCGCAGCCCGGCGCTCTATCAGGCCGGCGACGCCGACCTGGACATCCTGAGCTCCGTGCTCTCCGACGGCAAGGACAGCCGCCTGTACAAGGCCCTGGTGCGCGAGAAGCAGATCGCCAAGGACATCCGCGCCTACCAGTCCAGCGCCACCATCGCCAGCGCCTACGTGATCGAGGCCACCGCCGCCCCCGACCACACCACCGACGAGATCGTGGTGGAGGTGGACCGACTCCTCGCCGAGCTGGCGAACACCGGCCCGACCGAGGACGAGGTCCTGGTCTCGAAGACCAACTGGGAGGCGATGTTCTTCCAGAGCCTGTCCACCATCGCGGCGAAGGCGGACATGCTGTCCATGTACAACGTCAAGACCGGAGACCCCGGCTATATCGGTCAGGATCTCGCCCGCTACCTCGCGGTGACGCCGGAGAGCGTGAAGTCGGCGATGACCAGCTGGCTGAAGCCCGGCCAACGTGTCGTGCTCCATGTGCTGCCGGAAGAGCAGAAGGGGGCCCAGTGAACGCCCGAAATCTCCTCCTCATGGGCCTGCTCGGCCTCTCCTCCCTCCAGGCCTGCGGCCCGAAGAGGTCGCCCCCGGAGGCCGACACCTCCTGGCGCAACCAGGCGCCCGCGCCGCTGGCGCCGCGCCCCTTCGCCATCCCCGACGCTGAGCGCGGGACGCTCTCCAACGGGCTGCCCGTCCTGGTGGTCAACAACCCGGAGGTCCCCCTGGTCTACGTGACCCTGGCCTTCCGGGACGGCTCCTGGACCGACCCGGCTGACCGGCCGGGCCTGGCGGCGGCGGCGATGGACCTGCTCAACGACGGCGCGGGTGATCTCAGCGCCGAGGCGTTGAGCATGGCGCTCAAGCGGCTCGCCAGCGAGCTCGGGACGGGGGCGAGCGCCGACGGCGCCAGCGTCAGCCTGTCCAGCCTGAAGAAGAACCTCGAGCCCAGCCTGGACCTGATGACGCTGGTGCTGACGAAGCCGACGATGTCGGCCACGGAGTGGGAGCTGCTGCGCAAGCAGCGCCTCGCCGACCTCCGCACCGAGATGAACGACGCCAACGCCATCGCGCGCCGCGTGTTCTGGAAGGTGCTGATGGGCCAGAGCTATCTCGGGAACCAGCCGACCGAGGCCAGCCTGAGCGCGATGAAGGTCGAGGAGCTACGAGCCTGGACCGCCGCCCACCTGCGGCCGGATCGCGCCGTGGTCCTGGTCGGCGGCGACGTGACGCTGGCGGAGATTCAGCCCCTCCTCGAGGCCCGTCTGGCCGGATGGAAGGCTTCTGCCGCCACGCCCGCGCCCACGCCCGACGCCAGCGTGCTGAAGAGCCCCGAGAAGACCACGATCTACCTGGTGGACAAGCCGGGCGCCTCACAGTCCGTCCTGCGCGCCGGACGCCCCATCGGCGGGCGGGCCGACGCGGACGCCACCGCCTTCGAGATGGCGAACGACGCCGTCGGCGGCATGTTCACCGCGCGCGTGAACATGAACCTGCGCGAGGCGAAGGGCTACACCTACGGCGCCCGGACCTGGCCGGTCCACAGCTACGCGCCGGATGTCTGGATCGCGTCGACCAGCGTGCGCGCCGACGCCACCGTGGACGCGATCAAGGAGCTGCTCGCCGAGATCCGGGGTCCGCTCACCGACCGGCCGCTCACCCAGGACGAGCTCGATGTGGTCAAGGGCAACGCCCTCGGCACCTTCCCGCTCGGCTACGAGACCCCCGGCAACCTGCTCGGCGGCCTGAGCGAGCAGTGGCGTTATGGGCTCCCGGAAGACTGGCTGAAGACGACCCCAGACCGCGTCCGCGCGGTGACGCTGGAGGCCGCCAACGCCGCGTGGAAGAAGAACATCGATCCCGACCGCCTCGCGCTGATCGTGGTCGGCGACGCTGCCACGCTCCGCGAGGGGCTCGGCACGCTCGGCCTTCCCGTCGTCGAGCTGACCACCGATGGCGCGCCCATCGACACACGAAAGTAGGGTAAATGGGCATCGAGAGCCGTTTTATCTGGATGGACGGGACCCTGGTTCCGTTCGCCGACGCGAAGATTCACGTCCTCTCGCACACGCTGCACTATGGGCTCGGCGTGTTCGAGGGCATCCGCTGCTATCGCCAGACCAGCGGGGGCGGCGGCATCTTCCGCCTGCACGACCACCTCCGCCGCCTCTGCGACTCCGCGAAGATGTGCCAGATGGCCCTGCCCTGGACGCAGGAGCAGCTCGCGGAGGCCTGCATCGAGACGCTGCGCGCCAACGAGATGGAGGAGGCCTATATCCGCCCCATCATCTTCTACGGCGCGGGCGCCATGGGCCTGGGCGCGCGGAACAACCCCGTCCACGCCACCATCGCGGTGTGGGACTGGGGCGCCTACCTGGGCCGCGAGGGGCTGGAGAACGGGATCCGGGCCTGCACCAGCAGCTTCACCCGTCATCACGTCAACGCGAACCTCCAGCGCGCCAAGGTCAACGGCCAGTACGTCAACTCCGTGCTGGCCCGCTATGAGGCGAACCAGAACGGCTACGACGAGTCGATCATGCTCGACCCGCGGGGCTACGTGGCCGAGGGCACCGGCGAGAACCTCTTCGTCATCCGCGACGGCGAGGTCAAGACGCCGCCCGTGATGAACATCCTGGCGGGCATCACGCGCGACACGGCCATCGCCGTCCTGAAGCGCGAGAACGTGCCGCTCTACGAGGGCCAGTTCGGCCGCGACGCCCTGTACACGGCCGACGAGATCTTCCTCACCGGCACCGCCGCGGAGATCACCCCCATCCGCGAGATGGACCAGCGCCCGGTCGGCCGCCCGGGGCCGATCACCCGCGTCGTGCAGAGCACCTACCTCGCGGGCGTCCGTGGCGAGATCGACTGGATGAAGCACTGGATCACGCCGGTCTGAGCCTCAGGGCTCGAGGCGCCAGTAGCGGGCCGAACTTACAGCGTAAGGTTCGCCCAGGGCCTCCACCAGCGCGCGCTCGTGCTCGTCCAGACCGCTCGCCAGCGCGCTCGGCAGGATGACCAGGCCAAAGCCCTCCTCGACCAGGATCGCCGCTGGATCGGGGGAGCGCGCCGCGCGCTCCAGGAGCGGGGGGAGCGCGCTCTCTCGCGGGCGCACGTCACGCGGGAGCGCGGTGGTCGGGCGCTGCAGAAGCAGGGCGCGCAGCAGCGCCGGCTGACCGCTCGCCGCGTCCAGCGGTCCTTGCAGCGGCAGCTCCAGCACCGCGCCTGGGCCACGCAGCTCGGTCAGGACCTCCAGGTCGGGCACCCGCTCCGCCGGGCGCGGCCAGAGGGGCCCGCTCACCCGCACGCCGTCGGCGAGCTGCAGCCCACAGATCAGCCAGGCCCAGGCGGCCGCGCCCCGTCGTCCGGCCAGACCCGCCGCCAGGACCAGGGTGAGACCAAGGGTCGCGAGCGCCGCATAACGGAAGTACATCCCTCCTTTTCGCGTCGGATAACCGAGGATCTCCAGCAGACGCACCGGCAGCGGAAAGACCATGCCCCCCGCCCGCACGTAGTCCCCGTCCCAGGCCAGCCAGGGGCCCAGCGCCAGCGTCACCCCGGCCGCCGCCAGCGCCAGCCCGGCGGAGCGTCCCCGTCCGCGCCGACCGAGGATCAGCGCGCCCAGCAGCAGCGGCAGGCCCAGGTAGCTGACGTGCATCGGCTCATAGGCGCTGCGGGGCGCCGGCTCGCGATCCAGCACCAGCGCGTCCGGGCGGGCCACCGGCGGCGGGAAGGGCAGCCGCTCCGCGATCCCCGAGGCCTGCTGGGCCGGTCGGAACAGGGCCTGGCTCCCTCCTGCGCCGTCGTGCAGAAAATAGAGGCCGCTGGGCGCCATCCCCAGGCCCACGGCCAGCACCAGCGCCGCCGGCCGCAGCAGCCGCGCGGGGAGCGGGCGTCGCCGCGCCTGAACGACCCGCACCAGCGCCCAGGCTCCCACCAGCAGCGGCATGGCC
>CAZKWG010000340.1:0-8285 GCA_964556105.1 uncultured Enterobacterales bacterium
CCTGCGCCGGAGGGCACGGCCCCCGCTCCGACGGAGCAGCCAGCGCCGACGGACTCGCCGCCCGCCGAGTCGCCGACAGTTGGTTCGCAGCGCGCAGGGGACAGCCGATGGGGAGGTACGCCATGACGCGCAGCTATCGGACTCTGCTCGTGCTCGGGATCGTGGTCGCGCTGGCCGGACTGGCCCAGGCTCAGTCCCGGCGCCTCGTCCTCGATGACTTCGAGGTCAAGGGCAAGGTGCAGAAGCCGGAGATCACCATCTTCGTGACGCGTCAGAACCTCAACCCTGAGTACGATCTCGAGCTCCGCGAGTCCTTCATCCCGAAGATCGTCGAGAGCGTCGAAGAGAAGCCGTTCTGACCGGGATGCTGGAATTCGTCGCCAGCGCGATGCAGCGGGGAGGGGTCTTCATGTGGCCCATCCTCATCTTTGCGGTGTTCGCCCTGGCGATCAGCGCGGAGCGGCTCTACTTCACCTGGTATCGGGCGGCGATCAACGCGCCGGTGTTCATGGCCCAGATCCAGAAGCTGATCCTGGCCAACAACATCGACCGCGCCATCCGGCTCTGCAATTCCGAGCCGAACGCCGCCCTGCCGCGGGTGCTCAAGGCGGGGCTCACCCGGGCGGACAGCACGGACGACGAGATCGAGAGCGCGGTCAACGAGACCATCCTCGAGGTCACGCCGGGGCTGTCCAAGCGCACGAATTTCCTGCCCATGCTGGCGAACGTGGCGACGCTCACCGGGCTGATCGGCACCATCCAGGGGCTCATCCTCTCCTTCGACGCCGTCGCGCGCGCCTCGGCGGAGACGAAGCAGAGCCTGCTCGCCGGCGGCATCGCCGTGGCGATGTACACGACCTTCGCCGGCCTTCTGGTGGCGATCCCCACCCTGATCCTGCACTCCTTCGTGCAGGCTCGGACCTGGAAGATCCAGGACGACATCGACCAGTTCGCCCTGAAGACGGTGAACCTCCTCAAGGCGCGTCGGCGGGGCGCGGAGCCTGCGGCCTCTGAGCGCGCGAGCGCCGAGCCGTGAAGGCTCCGGCGCGCAGGGGAGGGGACGGCGAGATCAGCATCCTGCCGGTGATGAACCTGGTCTCGATCCTGATCCCCTTCCTGCTGATGACCACGCAGTTCGTGCAGCTGAGCGCCATCGACACGCTGGCGCCCGTGCTCGCTGCGCCTGGCGACCCCAGCGACGCCACCTCCGACGCGGTCACGCTGCTCGTGGTGCTGAGCGACCGCGGCGTCGATGTGTCGGGCGCTGACGCCATCGTCTACCCGGAGGGCGCCCCAGCGGAGCCACCGCGGACCCGCCCTCCCAGCCACCCCTGCCGCGGCGGGCGCTGCGTAGACGTGGGCAGCTACGACTGGAGCGGGCTGACGGCGACCCTGGCCAGGATCAAGGACGCCTACCCTGAGGAGGAAGAGCTGCTCATCCTGCCCGATGATGCGCTCGCCTACGAGATCATCGTCGCCGCGATGGACGCCAGCCGCGCTGACCCGGGCGCGCGCGGGCTGGACGGTCGGCCCCGACCGCTCTTCCCCAAGGTCGTCCTGGCCAGCGGACCTCTGTGAGGCGACATGGTGCGTCGCTCCCCACGCCGGGTCGCCCGGAACGACCTGAACCTCACCTCGATGATGGACCTCTTCACCATCATCTTGAGCTTCCTGCTCAGCTCGATGTCGACCTCCGACGTCAGCATCGCGCCCAGCGAGGAGCTCACCCTGCCGTTCTCCAGCGCGGACGCGCCGGTCGAGCTGGCGGTCAACCTCGTCCTCACGCGCGGCGCGCTGATCGTGGACGGCGTCGAGGTCCTGCAGCTCGTCGGCGTCCCCGATGAGCTGCGCCCTGGGGCCCTGCGCTACGAGATCCCCACCAGCGCGCGGGAGGGCGCGACGGTCAGCCCGCTCCTCGAGGTCCTTCGGTCCAAGGCCGCGACCGCGCGGTTGCTGGCGGAAAAGACCGGTCGGGAAGACCACGCCTTCAAAGGCAGGCTTCTGCTCCAGTGCGATCGCGACATGCCCTACGCCCTGGTCCGCGACCTGATGCTCACCGCCGGTCAGGCCGGCTTTCGGGAGTTTCAGTTCGTTGTCTATAGGCGAGAGTAAAGAGTGAACGTAGAACGCCGGAAAACGTTGTAAGGGCTGGAGCACACAAAAACTTTGCAATCAGGAATCAGCGCGCCCTGTCAGGATTCCCGTGACTCGCGACCGGACTCGCGTGGCGAGGTGGTGCTTTTCGGAGTACCAAAGAAGCGGGCAAGGATCGTTTCGCGGTTCCGATGGAGAAGGTGAGGACTCGGACGCATGGCGGACAAGCAACAACAGCAGCTCCTCCAGCAGGACCAGCTCAAGGTCCTCCGCATCGGCATGGTGAAGGAGGGCAAGGTCGTCGACGAGCGGATGATCCGCGCCGGCGAGAACGTCACCATTGGCGACGCCCCCAAGAACACCTTCGTCTTCGCGACGAAGGCGGTTCCCTCCCGCTTCGTGCTCTTCCAGGCCGACAAGCGCGGCCAGTACACCTTGAACTTCGTCGAGAAGATGGACGGCAAGCTGTCCGTCGGCGACAAGGTCCAGGGGCTGGAAGAGTTCCGCAAGAGCGGGATCGCCAAGGGCAAGGCCGGCCAGTGGTCGCTCACGCTCGATGAGAAGAGCCGCGGCAAGGTCAGCATCGGGGACGCCACCTTCCTCTTCCAGTTCGTGCCGGCGCCGCTCGAGTCGATGCGCCAGCTCGCCGGGAAGGACTTCCGGCCGAAGCTGATCGAAGAGGACGACGCCGTCTTCTACGCGTTCCTCGGCGTGTTCACCACGCTGGCCGCGGTGCTGATGGTCTTCATCTACAACACGGAGATCCGCGAGATCACCCTCGAGGACATCCCGCCGCGCCTCGTGGAGCTCGTCATCCCCCCGCCCGCGCCGGATACGCCCGATGAGGCCGTGGCGGTGAGCGACGACGGCGAGAAGGCCAAGAAGCAAGAGGACAAGCCGAAGGACGACAAGCCGAAGGAGGCCACGCCGAAGCGTGAGCTGTCCGCGGAAGAGAGGGCGGCGGCCGAGGCCGCTCGCCAGCAGCGCGAGCGTGACGCGGTCATGCAGTCCCGGCTCCTCCTCGGGATCCTCGGGACGCGCGGCGAGACCTCCTCTGGCGACACGGTCGTGGACGTCTTCTCCGATCAGGACGCCGTGGGCGCCTCGCTGAAGGACTCTCTCGCCAGCGTCAGCGGCGCCGAGATCGCCACCTCCTCCATGGGCGTCAAGGGCGCCACGGCGGGCGGCGGGCGCGCGGACGCGAGCATCGGCGAGCTGGGGCGCAGCGGCGGCGGCGCCGCCAGCGTCGGCTCGGGCCCCGCCTCCAAGGTCCGGGCGCGCTCGGACATGGGCGCGGTCGAGGCCCAGGGCGAAGGCGACGTCAATCAGGTCAAGAAGGACATCGCCAAGTACGGGACCCAGGTCCAGAGCTGCTACGAGCAGCGGCTGAAGGAGAACCCGTCGCTCGCTGGCCGCCTCATGGTGGCGATCAGCGTCAACGCGGGCCGCGTCACGAGCGTCGGGATCGAAGAGAACGGCACCGGCGACTCGGGCCTCGAGACCTGCGTGAAGGGCCGCGTCAAGACCTGGCGCTTCGACGCCGGCGTGACGATGGACCTTTACCTGCCGTTCTCCCTGTCCGCTGGGTAGCGCCCCTTGCCACTACGCATGAGGTTTTGCAGGTCTCTGACACGCTCCGCCGCTGGCCGCAGTACTCTAAGTCGTGTAAAGATGGGAGCCACGCCCTCAGCAGAACGTCGCGTTGACGCTCTGGGAGGGGTGTGGTACGGTGGCCCGCGGCCGGAAGGGGTGTACGCATGATCAGCCCGCTCAATCGCAGTAGCGCCGCTTTGGTGATGCTTTTTCTCGCGTGGGGTGGTGATCAGGCCTTTGCGCAGAGCCCTCCGCCCGCCGCGGAGACCGCGCAGATGACCCCCAAGGAGATGCTCTCCGCGGCCTCATCGGGCATCGATCGGATGCGCGGCATGGTCGGGCAGATGCAGGACCTGCTGAAGAAGGCGGAGGAGCGCGGGGAGGCGGACGCCATTCAGTGCGTTCGCGACAAGCTCTCCTCCAGCCGCGCCCTCGTCGATGTCTCGCTTCTGTCCCGCAACGCCGTTCAGGAGGCGCTCGCCAGCAACAACGCCGTGCGCGCGGCGAGCGAGTACCGGAAGATCTCCGTGTCCGAGGGCATGGTCGATCAGTTCCTCGTCGAGGCGATGGGCTGTCTCAGCGATCGCTCGGAGAGCACGAACGAGGTCGTTCGCGACAGCAGCGGTGACGGGACCGAGGAGGAAGACCTCGGCGATCTGGCGAGTATTCTGGACGGTGGGGACGATCCGTCTCAGGTCACGCCTTATCAGTAGCAGCTCCTTTGGGGGTGTGTGGGACGGCGCCTGGGCGTCCTGTCTCGCGAGGCTGTAGCGGAAAGAGCTGGGTTCCAGGGACAGGACTGATGACCAAGAGATCAAGAACGCTGCGAAGTCTGATGTGTGCGGGGTGCCTGCTCCCGCTCGCGGCGCTTCTGGCTCCTGGGACGGCGGCCGCTGAGGCGGGCGACCACATCAACCTGGGCCAGGCAGAGATCATCCCCACGGTTCAGGCCGCTGGAGAGTTCCAGACCAACGCCTACCTCGAAGAGGGCGGCACGGGCAACGAGCCGGACGCGGGCTTCGCGCTTCGTTTGCGTCCGGCGGGGCAGCTCACGCTCAACGGGGACGATCTCAAGCTGAGCCTCGGGGCCGGTTGGACGCTGCGACAGTACGTGACGCCGGGGATGTCCAACCTGAACCGGTACGGTGACTTCGATGTGCTGCTGGGGCTCAACGCGCTGCCCAGCTCGGTGGTTGGCTTCAAGCTCACGGAGGACCTGCGCAATCGGGCCCGCGCCGCGGACGTGGGCACCAACGACGATCCCAACGCCCTGGTCCCCGAAGACTCCAACCTCAAGCGCCTGACGAACCAGACGCTGGCTCAGGTCGCCATCCACCCCGGCGGCGCGCTCGCGGTCAACGTGGGCGGGCACGTCATCCTGGACCGCTACACCTTCCCCGAAGGCTCCGTAGACGGGACGGAGGCCGACGCGAACAGCAAGTTCGGCTTCGGGCCTGACGTCAACCTTCAGTGGCGCTTCTTCCCGAAGACCGCCGTGGTCGCGGACTTTCGAGCGGAGTCCTACAACTGGACCCCGAACGCGCGCACCAGCTCCGCGGGTGAGGTCACCGGCGTCCCGGACGGCTTCCACTTCCGGGCGACCACGGGCCTCAAGGGGCGGATCACGGAGAAGGTGCAGGTCGCGCTCATCGCGGGCTACGGGCAGATCTCTACGGACGAAGACTCGGTCACGTCGGAGTCGTCCAGCGGGACGCTCGACACCTCCGAGATCGCGCAGGATCTCAAGGGCTTCCCAGACGGCCTCATCGCGCTCGCGGAGGTCACCTACGAAGCCAGTGAGGACCACAAGATCACCGCGGGTGTCCGGAAAGAGTTCTCGGATGTCTACTTCACGAACTTCGTGGACTACGTGAACGTCTCGGCGCGCTACGAGGGGCGGTACTTCGACAAGATGCGCGTCCTTGGAGAGTTCACGTTCCGGGCCGAGGATTACGCCGGTGACGTGACGCGCTCGGACAACTATCTGCGCGGTCGGCTGGACCTCGGCTATCAGGTCGCGACCTTCCTCGATCTCGGCGGCGGCCTGATCTACGCCAGCCGCACGAACACCGACGGCAGCGCGCCTCAGGTCGAGTACGACGACCTGACCCTCGTGCTGGGCGCGACATTTACGTACTGAGCCCGTAGCGGGGGGCGCGGGCCCAGCGGCAGGCGGCGCGGACGATGCCGTCCAGGCTCGAGCGCGTCGGCTCCCAGCCCAGCTCGGCGCGGATCCGATCGGACCCTGCGACCAGCGCTGGAGGGTCGCCCGGACGACGTGCGGCCACGCGGCGAGGCACGGGTCGCCCGAGGGCGCTCCCCACCGCGGAGAGCACCTCGTAGACGGTGTGCCCTTGTCCCGTGCCCACGTTCCAGGCGGAGCCACTCGAGCCCTGGAGGAGGCGGTCCAGGGCGAGGAGGTGGGCGTCGGCGAGGTCCTCGACGTGGATGTAGTCGCGGACGCAGCTCCCGTCGGGCGTCTCGTAGTCGTCGCCGAAGACGTCGAGGGGAGGGCGCTGGCCGAGGGCTGAGGCGATGGCCAGCGGGATCAGGTGCGTCTCGGGCTGGTGCGCCTCGCCGAGCCAGCCGTCCTCGGCGGCCCCGGCGGCGTTGAAGTAGCGCAGGGTCGCGACCTGCAGGCCCTCCGCCGCGCGGAGATCGGCGACGACCTCCTCGATCATCGCCTTGGTGCGGCCATAAGGGCTGACCGGCGCGAAGGGGTGGGTCTCGGGGATGGGCAGCTCGCGCGGGTCGCCGTAGACGGCGGCGCTCGAGGAGAAGACCAGCCTGCGCACGCCCGCCTCCGCCATGGCCTCCAGCAGCGCCAGCGAGCCCCCGACGTTGACGCCGTAGTAGCCCAGCGGCTCCCGCACGCTCTCGCCCACGGCGATGCGCGAGGCGAAATGCATCACCGCGTCGAAGCGGCCCTCGCGCAGGGTCTGCCGCAGCGCGCCCGCGTCGCGCACGTCGCCGCGCACCAGCGGGCCGGTGACCGCCTCGGCGTAGCCGGTCGAAAGATCATCGTAGGTAACCACGGAATGCCCGCCCCTGGCGAGGGCGCGTGCGCAGATGCCGCCGATGTATCCCGCGCCGCCGACCACAAGGATTTTCGCGCTCGCCATAGGGAAGTGCTCCAGCAGGGGTTGTCAGAACATCACGGTAACGACGGAAGCTGTCAACGGTGCCCTTGTTGATGTTGTACGCTAACCATATACGTGACGTGTCAATAGCTCAGCGGGGCGCGCGCCCCGTGGGAGGCCTCCGTGCCGCGCACCCGCACCTCCACCCGTTCCGAGCCCGAGTCGCGCGAGGAGACCAGCCGCGTCGCCTCGCCGCGCACGGAGCCCACGCGCGCGGAGCCCGCCGGGTCAGATCGCGCCCAGGCCTCCCGCAAGAGCGCGCGTGAGCCCAGCGCCAAGGACCTCGCGGCCCGCGAGCGCGCGAAGAAGCTGAGCGCCGCCCGCTGGCGCCACGCGCGGCAGATCGCGCTGATGATCGGCATCCTCGGCTGCGTCTTCACGCTCGTCGCCCTGGTGTCGTATCAGGCGTCCGACCCGTCGTTCTCCCGACGCGGCGGGGGAGAGGTCGCCAACCTCGCCGGGCCGGCCGGCGCCTGGCTGGCGGACGTGCTCTACCAGGTCGTAGGCTACGGCGCGTGGGCGGTGATCATCGTCGGCCTTCAGCTCGGCCGCAAGCTGGCCGGGCGCTCGCTGGGCGGGCTCTCGGCGGCGGTGGGCTGGTGCGTGGCGAGCTGGGCGGGCCTGTCCATGGTCTCGCTGGTCCTCGGCGCGCCCGAGGAGGCCTCCTTCCCGCCCGGCGGCCTGATCGGGATCATGTCCTCGGACGCGCTCAGCGGCGCCTTCGGCCCTGTGGGAGCCTGGATCGTGGTCATCGGCGCGCTGCTGCTCGCGGCGCCCTTCGCCTTCGACGTGGACTGGGAGCGCGTCGCCGCCAGCACGCTGGGCGGGCTGGAGATCGCCTTGCCGCGCGTGGGTCGCGCCAGCGCGGTCGGCGTGAAGAGCGCCTTTGGTGGCGTAGGTCGCGCTGGAGCGGCGCTGTCCAGCCGGCTGCGGCGCGGCGGCTCCGATCTGGACGAGCTCTCCGACGAGCTCTCCGAGGAGGGCTCCGAGATCTACGACGACGAAGACGACGATCTCGACGATCTCGAGGTGGAGCTGGATCTGCCGCGCCCCGCGCCCTCCGTCGCGCCGCGCCCTCCCGCGCCGCGCCCCGAGCCGCGCCCGGGCTGGCCCGCGCTGCGCGCCCCCGCGGCGCCTGCGAAGCCCCTGTCGCCCACGGAGCGGCCCTCCGTCGGGCTGCCGACCCAGGCCGCCATAGCCGACCTGGTGGAGGTGGAGTGGGACCCCACGGCCGTCCCCGCGGCGCGAAACATGGACCCGACGCGCCCGCTGGTCGCTCGTCGCGCTCCGGTCCATGAAGACCCGCCCAGCGTCGCCGAGCGCATCTCGGGGCCGCTGCGCATGGATGACGAGGAGGCGCCTCGTCGCCCGGGCCGCGGTGTGCCGGAGGCCATCGACGACGAGCCCTCCGGCGACCCCTCCGAGGTGGTGCTGCCCGCGCGCCTGCCGCCGCCCCGC
>CAZKWG010000341.1:0-8276 GCA_964556105.1 uncultured Enterobacterales bacterium
CCAGCACCGCGAAGCCGTGGTTCTGGCTGGTGATCTCGACCCGGCCGCTCTTCAGCTCCAGCACGGGGTGGTTGCCGCCGCGGTGCCCCTGGTGCAGCTTGCCGGTCTTCGCCCCCAGCGCGAGGCCGAGGATCTGGTGGCCCAGGCAGATGCCGAAGATGGGGATCCCCGTCTGTAACAGCGCTTGTAACGTCGGTACAGCGTAGATTCCGGTCGCTGCAGGATCACCGGGGCCGTTCGACAGGAAGATCCCGTCCGGCCCCAGCGCGAGGATCTCCGCGGCGCTCGCCGTGGCGGGCACCACCGTCACGTGGCAGCCCTCGCTGGCCAGGCAGCGCAGGATGTTCCGCTTCATCCCGTAATCGACGGCGACGACATGAAAGCGGGGCTCGCGCAGGGCCCCGTAGCCCTGGCCGATCACCCAGCGCGTCTCCGTCCAGGGGTAGGCGGCGCGACAGGTGACGTCCTTCGCCAGGTCCATGCCCTCGAGCCCAGGCCAGGCCCGCGCGCTGGCCTGCAGGCGCAGGGTGTCCAGCGCCCCGCCGTGCAGCAGGGCCCCGCGGGGAGCGCCGAGCGCGCGGATCCTGCGCGTCAGACGCCGCGTGTCCACGCCCGCGATCCCGGGGATCCCCTTCTTCTCCAGCCAGTCGGAGAGCGGGGAGAGCGCGCGCCAGGAGGAGGGGGCCGTGATGTCCGCGCGCAGCACGAGGCCGCGGCAGGCCGGCGAGGCCGCCTCGAGATCTTCCAGGTTCGCGCCTACGTTCCCGATGTGGGGGAACGTGAACGTGATGATCTGGCCGGCATAGGAGGGGTCCGTGAGGATCTCCTGGTAGCCCGTGATCGAGGTGTTGAAGCACACCTCTCCCACCGACTCCGCGTGGGCGCCCAGCCCACGCCCCCAGAACACGGTCCCGTCTTCCAGCACGAGCGCGGCGGTGGCGCCGGGTGGTGGGGTTCGAGGCTCGGTCATCGAAGCTGCCCTCCGCTTCGAGCACATAAGAAAACGCCGGCCTGTTCCCGCAGTTGCGGGGAGGCCGGCGTTGTTCGCGGGCCCTTTACCGTTTTTTGCTCCTGTCGTCAAGCGCGGAGCGTTAATGGGAACCTCCCTCGCGCTGGAGCCCGATGATGTTGTCCATGACGCTGCTCTCCCTCTCCCTGCACGCCGGTCTCTCCCTTCAGGCGGGGGCGCTGGCCGCCGAGCCCTCCGCCCTTCTGAAGCTGGTGTCCGAGGGCCCGAAGCCGGAGATGGTCATCCGCTGCGCGCCCCTCGGGATCATCTCGGCCGGCGCGGACGCGATGGCCAGCCTTCCCATGCCGCTGGGGGAGGTGAAGAAGGCCCTGGACCCGATGAGCTCGGCGGCGATGCGCGCGGCGGGCTTCGATCTCGACGCGCCGGTCAGCCTGGTCGCCTGGCAGGTGGACGGCGCGGAGGTCCTCTCTGCGACCATCCCCTTCCGTGGCGACGCCGCCAGCGCCGAGGGCTGGCTGACCAGCCTGGGCACGCCGCTGGAGCCCCAGGGCGCCGGCGTCTGGGGCGTCGGGAAGAAGGGCGCGCAGCTCGTCCTGAACGACGGCGCGCTGCGGCTTCAGCGTGGGGTGGCGCCGAAGGGCACCTGGACGCCACCCGCCGGGCTCCTGGACGGCATCCCCGACGAGGGCTGCGCCGCGCTGCTCTTCAACCCAGGCGACGAGGAGCTGAAGAACCTGGTCGCCGTGGCTCTGTACGGCGCCCCGGCTGACCTTCGAGGCAGCTCGGAGGGGCTGAGCACCCTGCGCGGCCGCATGCTCCTGGCCAAGGACGCCCCGGCGATGGTGCAGACCACGAAGAGAGGCAGGCCGAAGCTCGGCCGCTCGAAGCAGCCGCCGCTGGCCGTGCTCAGCCTGGGGCTGCCGCTCAGCGACCTCATCGAGGGCGTGGCGGCGATGGAGACCCTCCCCGGGAAGATGGCGGAGCTGCGCGCCCCGCTCAGCGCCGTGGGCGTCGCGCTGGAGCAGGCGGGCGTGCAGATCACCGAGGGCACCAGCGTAGCGGTGTGGCGCAACGTCGGGCTGCTCCGACAGGGCCCGCGCGTCAGCTTCGCCGCCATCGTCCCCGTCCGCACCGCCAAAGGCGGCCACATCCCCGCGCGCCGCCTGGAGGACGGCATCGAGGCGGCCCTCGCCGGGCGCGGCATGACCGTGAGCCGCCAGGACGGCGCGCTGATGGTCCCCATGGGCGACAAGACCTTCGCCGTCAGCGCCCGCCGCGACCGGCTCTACCTCGCCTCCAGCCCGGAGCTGCTCGACGAGACCACCGCCTGCCTGCGCGGCGAGCGCTGGGCCGACCGTGACTTTCAGAACTTCGCCGCCGACTGGGGCCTGGCCGTGCAGAGCAGCTCGAAGGAGGCCAACGGCAGGCTCGGGGTGGGCGCGCGCGGGCCGCTGGTCGAATTCGTCCTGGAGGCCTCCGGCGGCGGGCTCGGAGGGAGCACCGCCATGCTCACCACGATGGCCCTCTCCCGCCTGGGCAACCAGCTCGACGACCTCTTCGAGCACGTCGGGGAGGAGGTCGGGGAGGAGGTCGGGGCAGAGCCCGCGCCGCTCGAGCCCGCGCCGCTGGAAGAGTCGGTCCCCGTCCAGGAGTAACCGGAGAAGCTCATGTTCGCGCTCCTCTTCGCCTCTGGCGCCCTCGCCGCCGGCACCTGCGCGCTGCCCGAGACCCTCGACGCGCTGCGGGGCGAGGCCGCTCCCCTGCACCCCGGCATGCGCACGCCTCCGCCGCGGGTGGGGCGCCCCCCCTCCCCTTCAGCCTCGGCCTCCCCTGCCCCGCCGCCCCCGCCGGCCGGCAAGGCCGTCTACGGGACAACCTACGAGGACCACCTGGAGACCGCCAACTTCACCATCAACTGGTGGTCTGGCGGCGTCACCGACGAGCACGCCACCCTGGCCGCCGAGGCGCTGGAGCAGGCCTGGACCGTCTTCGTCGAGGAGGGCGGCTGGACGCCCCCGGTCAGCTCGGACGAATACTATATCTGGGTGTTGTTGGATCCCAGCCTCGGATCCACCACTGGATATACAACCCTCTACTACAGCGACGAGTACCCCGACGGCTACCCGATCATCTACCTGAACCCGAGCTCGCTGGACGACTACGGCGAGGCCTTCTGGGCCGCCCTCTCCGCCCACGAGTTCATGCACAGCCTGCAGTACGCCGTGCGCGCCTGGGACGGCACCTACGAGGGCGAGAGCTGGTACTGGGAGGCCTCGGCCACCTGGGCCAGCGAGCTCGCGGATCCGGACGTCGATGGCCACGAGTACACCAGCGCCTGGTACGCCGAGCAGCCCGAGCTGCGCTACGACAGCCGCGACGGCGGCCACGACTACGGCATCTTCGTGCTCAACGCCTGGATGGAGGAATTCCTGACCGGGGAAGGCGGGATGCTCGCCGCCTGGAACCGGAGCGCGTCCATGCCCGACGACACCTGGGACACGATCCTGGAGGACGCGACCGGCGCGGACGTGGGGACGATCTGGGGCGGCTTCACCGGCGCCTACGGCAACCGACAGCTGGCCGATAACGCGCTGTACACCCGTGTTACAACCGTGGGCGCGCTCTCGGACGGCGCCAGCGGCACCCTGCCCTACCTGGGCACCCACTACTACCGCGTCACCGAGGCCGCCAGCGTCCAGGCCGAGGGCGCGGTCGTGCTGGCGGGCGCCAGCGGGCCCGCCGACGTGCTGGTGGTCGAGGACGGCGAGATCGTCGCCGTCACCGGCCTGGAGGACGACACGACCTACACCCTGACCCTGGGCCCGCCCGAGCTGCCCGACACGGGCGAGGGCGAGGGCGAAGGCGAAGGCGAGGGCGAGGGCGAGGGCGAGGGCGAAGGCGAGGACAGCCTCGTGGACGGCGAGAAGGTGGACGCGGGCTGCGCCTGCAGCGCGACGCGGCCGCGGCAGCCTGGGGCCGCCGTGATGCTCGGAGCGCTGGGGCTCGTGCTCCTGCGTCGCCGGCGTGCTCGCGCTTGACCGTCGCGGTTCGTGCACGTGGCGCTATACTTGCGCCCATGCTGCTCGCCCTGCTCCTCGCCTGTGAACCCGGCAAGGTCATCCTTCAGGAGACCGGCCTCGACACCCAACCGTCCGAGTCCACGGCGCCCGACGACACGGGGCCGCCCGTGGACACCGGGCCCTACCCTCAGACCATCGGCGTCGAGGGCGCCAGCGCCTTCGACCCGGTGCTGAACGGGCCGATCACGTTCCAGGTCAGCGGCGGCGAGCAGGCCCAGGTCCGCGCGGAGATCCGCGACGAGACCGGCTACCTGCTCCTGACCCTCGCCGACGGCAGCGGGCCCGTCACGAGCCTCACCTGGGACGGGCTCGACCCCTCGGGCAACATGGCCGACGCCGGCCTCTACACCTTGAAGGTCCACTCGACGCGCTCCGGCTACGCCGACGCCGAGGTGGAGCACCCCTTCTGGATGGTGCGCCTCGGCGTCTCCAAGGGCACGCTGGCCGGGACCACGCGCATCTCCTTGATCTGGCACAAGGACGGCGGCGCCGGCCGCTACTGGGTCTCGGAGAACACCGACCCCACCTTCGAGCTCAGCGCGCTGGTGGACGAGGCGGGCGAGCCCGTGTCCATCCCCGAGCCCTGGGAGGACCTGGAGAGCCCGCCCTCGGACACGGTGGACCAGAACCTGCCCGCGGCCTACCCTTACGACGCCACGCCCGCGCTGGCGCTGGAGTTCGGGGGCGAGGTCGGTGACTCGGGCGTGACCGCCAGCATCGCCGGGTGGACCGCCGTGGAGAACACCGTCACCGACGGCGGCGAGATCGTCTTCGTCCGCGACACCCCGCTGGCCGAGGCCCCCGGAGTGGTCGAGGAGACCCTCACCCTGATCTACGCGCTCGACGGGCAGCCCCTGGCCTCCCAGGAGATCCCGCTGCGCATGTACGCCCTGCTCGGGCCGCCCACCTTCGACGAGACGGACTCGCCCTACTACCCGTGGGTCGCCGTCATCGATCCCGCCCTGCGCGACATGGCCGGCGTCGCCCCCACCGAAGAGGCCGTGATCAGCGCGCTGGTGGACTATATCTACAACGACCTCGGCATCGAGTATGACACCCGCTACGGCGCCAGCGCCTACATGAGCTACCGCAGCTGGAGCTATGACGGCGCCGACTTCAACATGAGCGCCTTCCTGGACCGCTCCAACGGCGACGTCGTCAACTGCTCGGACTGCGCGGGCATCCTCTCCGTCCACGCCAACATGCTCGGCGCCTACCTGGGCCAGTCGATCATCTCCCCCTCGTTCTCGCTCAACTACATCCTGGCCATCGGCGGTGACGAGTACACCCACTGCCCCTTCGGCCCCTACAGCTGCGGCTTCAGCTACCACGCCGTCACCAGCCCGGACGAGAGCGAGACCATCTACGACGCGACGCTGGCGCTCGACGGGGACGACGACCCCGGCTCAGAGCCCAACGAGATCCTCATGGTCCAGACCATCAGCGGCGACGAGTACATGGAGCGGCTCGTGATGAGCGGCACGCCCTCTTACTCGAGCTACGGCACGGGGATGATTCGATGACCCTGCTCCTTCTCCTCGGCGCCGCGCTGGCGGCCGGCATCCACACGGGCATCCCGGTGCGCGGCGTCCAGGGCCTGGGCGAGCCCAGCTTCCAGGGCGTGGACGCCGGCTGGTCCGCCTCGGTGGACGGCGGCTACGTGCGCGTCTTCGTCGGTCGCACCGAGGCCGAGGCCGCCGCCTGGCTCTCCGAGGGCCTGCCCCTCTCCGCCGGTCAGGCGCCGAGCTACCCCTTCGCCGACGAGGCCTGGGGAGACGGCGAGGTCATGCTGGCCTTTCGCGACGGCAACGTCGGCGTCTTCGTGCGGGTGAGCGCCGGCGCGCGCGGCGTCGCGGAGCGCCTGCAGGCGGCCATCGTCGACGGTGGACCCGCCTGGCCGGCTCCTCCGACGCTCGTGTCTCAGGATGGGCGCCATACGCTGCCCGTCGATCCACGCGGCGGCGTCACCTACCAGGGCGGCCGGCTCGCGCGGGAGCCCGGCTGGGTGTTCACTGCGCTGCCCACAGAGCTGGTGGTCTGGGATCCCTGGGGTCGGCCGGCGGTTGTTATTGCTAGATAAGCTAGCCATAATCTCCCCAGCCCTTCCACGATCACCAGAACGCAGCAGGCAGGGCCAGACCCTCGTTTCGAATATTGCGGCTGCCCCTCAGTGATCCGTACGGTTTGAGGGGGCCCACCAGCCTGGGCACAGTGGTGCTCTATGTCGCCACCTGAATGACCAGCCACACCGGTCTGGAGGCGGCGCGCACCAGCCACGCCGTCTGGATGAGCGGCCTCTATGGCACCCAATTCCTGCGCGACCTTGAGGCTGAGCTCGCGGGCATGACCCTGGCCTCACGAATTGCCGCGCCCCCGTAGCCGAGCCATCAAGCCGCACGGATCGTTTCAAAGATCTATCAAAGCAATCATTGACGTCAGCGACATGCCGCCTTACGGAAGGGTCACCCCCTCCTTGAGGCCTCGCCATGCCCATCCTCACGCCTTACTTCGCCACCACGAGCGCCGACCGGCTCCTTCCCCGCCTGCGGCCTGCCGTTCAGAGCGCGGTCAAGGCCATCCTCGAGCTCCTGGACGCGCACGATGGCCGCGCCCAGGTCGCTCGGATCTTGGAGTCCCTCTTCCCCCTGGTCTCGACGCAAGCCAGCAAGAACGCCTCACTGAACAGCGTGCTGCACGAGTTCAACGAGGCGGCGGAGGCGGCCGGCGTGGCCGTCCGGATGGAGATCACGAAGGCGAAGAGTGTGGGGCCGGAGCGGCGCTGGGTCTGGTTCGAGGGGCCGGCGCTGGGGCCGCAGGCGCAGCGGACGCCGGATCTCGCGGCGATCCAGCCTGATCGGGTGCTGGAGCAGCGAGGCCTGCCGTTGGAGCCCGTGGTCGTGCTGCTGACGGTCAATGCCCACGAGACGGCGGCGGTCCTGCGAGCCTTCCTGGACGATCAGACGCCGCCCACACAGACAAAAGGAGGAATTACCTACAACCTGCTCGGTCGCGTAGGCGGCAATCGGGTGGTCCACACGGTCTGCGAGATGGGCAGCGGTGGCGTGGGCGCTACGTTATCCAGGACCTACGCAGCGATCACCGCGTGGCGACCGCGCGCGGTCATCGCTGTGGGCATCGCGTTCGGCGTGGACGAGAGAAAGCAGCGCATCGGCGACGTCCTGGTCTCTACCCACATCCGGCCCTACGAGCACGTGAGGGTCAACACAGGCGGGGCGCTCACGCCCCGTGGCTCCAGGCCCGACGCCTCGCCCACCATGCTCAACCGCCTCCGCCTGCTCGACCAGAGCACGCTCGGCCCAGAGCGGCTTCACTGGCCGCGCCTTCACTTCGGCGTCGTGCTCTCCGGCGAGAAGCTGGTGGACGATCTGGACTATCGCCAGAGCTTGAGGGCGAATTTCGAGGCCGAGGCCATCGGCGGCGAGATGGAGGCCGCCGGCCTCTACACGGCGGCCTTTGAGGCGAAGGTAGACTGGATCGTCGTCAAGGCGATCTGCGACTGGGCCGACGGAAAGAAGAGCACGGACAAGGAGTATCGGCAGGGCCTGGCGGCACAGAACGCAGCGCTGGTCGTGAAGCGGGCGTTGGAGGGCTCAGGGCTCTTCGACGGGCCCGGTCGCGAGCCCGGAGAGCCGCGCGCCGGACGCAGAGCCGTGCCAGACCCATCCTGTCTGACGGTGCCCGCGGTCGGGCGGATGGGCTTGAAAGACATCCTCAGCGTGACTGCACTGGAGGAGGAGACCCGCGCCGTCCGGACTACCCTGCACAAGGACCGGCCCGAGGACCCCACGGAGGGCGAGGCGGCCGAGGTCGCGGTGCTCGACTACCTGCTGGCCTGGCTCAAAGAGGCGGGTGCTCCGCCGCTCTTTGCGCTGCTCGGCGAGTACGGCATGGGGAAGACGATCACCTGCCAGCGCCTTGCCCGCGAGCTGGATCGTCTGCGCCAGAGCGATGCCGCCCTGCCCGTGCCGTTGTACTTCGACCTACGTAACGTCACGGGCCTGCGAGACGCGGTACCCGGCCTGCGGGAGACGGTGGAGCAATGCATCCTCCGCGGCTGGCACGCGACAGACGAGGCCTTTGGCATCACGGAGTTCGAGCGCCTCGTGGACCAGGGCGCGCTGGTGATCTTCGACGGGCTCGACGAGGTGCTGGTCAAGCTCAGCGAAGCCGACGGCCACGTCTTCACGAACCAGCTCGTCAAGCTG
>CAZKWG010000342.1:0-8272 GCA_964556105.1 uncultured Enterobacterales bacterium
GGCTCAGCCTTCGGCGGCACCCTCGCGGGCGCCGATCTCGACGGCGACGGCTGGAGCGATCTCGTCGTCGGCGCCGAAGCCTCCAGCGCCCTCTACGTGCTCTGGGGCGGCCCCTAGGCGAGCGCCCCTTGGCGGTCGCCTGCGCTCAGCCTCCGGGCTTCACCGAGCAGGTGTAGGTCGCCACCGCGCAGCGGATCTGCACGCTTCGCCCCTCGACGACCTCGACCATCCCGAAGGTCATCGGCTCGGCGAGATCCGGGAAGCGGGCGGTGAGCTTGTGCTGCCCGACCGCGACCTTGTTCGTGCCGGACTTCAGCGGCCGCGCGCCCAGGCGGACGTCCACGCCGGCGGCGTCCAACGTGACGGTGCCCTCCGGCTCGACCTTCGTCGGGACCGAGGTCGTGGTCCCGGAGTCCGTCGCCGTGCTCGCCTTGGCGCTGGCCTTGCCCGTCGCCTTGGCGCCAGCCTTGGCCGCGGGCTTCGTGCCGCCGGACGCGCTGGAGGCCGTCGCGCTGGGGGTCTCGACCGGGACCTCGACCGGAGGCTCCGGCGGCGCCGCGACCGGGACCTCGACCGGAGGCTCCGTGGGCGGGACCTCGGCCGGCGGCGCCTCTGTCAGGGGCTCCTCCCCTTGCGGGCTCGAACGGCCGAAATTCTTCGCGAGCTCTTCGCCCCAGAGCAGCCAGATGAAGAGCACCAGCGCGAAGGCGCCGATGAAGACGCCGATGGCGATGCTCAGCCAGTCGGAGCTGCTCATCGCCTCTTCGCGGGCAGCCCCTCCCGGCGGCGGCGGCGGGTTCGGCACCTGCGTGGGCGCGTCGGGCAGGGCGGTGACGAGCCGCTCGGGCACCGAAGGCAGGTTGGGCGGCGGAGGCGGAGGCGCCGAGGCGCCGGCGGGCGCGGCGAGCTGCGGAGCCGGAGGCTCAGGCGGCGGCGCGGGAGGAGGCGAGGCCGGCTGCACCGACGGTGCCACCGGCGCGGCGGGCGGCGGCGGCGCGACGGCCGGCGCCAGCGCCAGCGGGGCGGGGCGCGGCGCGGCCTCCTCATCCGGCGGGGGCATGGTCCAGGAGGGCTGGGCCGTCAGCGGCGTGCCGAGGATCGGCGGCGGGAGCGGCAGCGCCGGCTCGTCCTCGTCGATCTCCGCGGGGGCCAGCGCGTCCATGTCCATCGGGATGATGGGGCCCTCGGTCTCCAGGATGTCGTCGTCGTCGTCGTCGTCGTCGTAGACGTCGGCGTCCATGTCGTCGTCCGACATGAGCTCGCCCTCGGGGGGCGGCAGCCAGCCGAGCAGCGCGACCGGCTCGCCGTGATCGAAGTCCGGCGGCAGCGGCGCGGTCTCGACCCCGGCGTCCTCGCGCAGCACCTCGCTGGTCCCACGCCCGGTCTGGGCGCGCCCGGACCCGGTGACCGGATCGGCCACGGCCAGCGCGGAGACGAACTGCTCCTCCTTCTCCAGCACGAGCGGCAGCAGCGCCAGCGCCAGGGCCTCCGGATCGCGCGGCAGGTTGGAGAGGGGGATCTCCCGCTCATCGGGCGCGGGAGGCCCGAAGAGGAAGCGGATGACGACGCCGTCGTCCCCGCCGCGCCCCGCCCCTGTCGTGATCGCCGCCCAGGGCACGCGCGACCAGTAGAGGACCGCCGCCAGGCCGACCATCGACTCGACGGCGTCCCGCCAGGTCTCCGGCGTGCGCGGCCCACATCGCACGCGGATCTCCCGCTGCAGCGAGGCGCCCTCGGCGAGCGCCCAGCGTTGACCCACCGTCGGCGAGGGGCTCAGCTCCAGCGGGCCGAAGCTGGCGAAATAGCTCTCCAGCAGGTTGAGGGCCATGCCCTCCCCGTGCTCGGCGGCCGCCAGGTAGCGGGCATACCACCAGTCCACGGGCCGGTCAGGCGCCGAACGATCGGCGAGCGTGGCTTGAAAGAGCGCGTCCACCGCCCCGTCCAGCGCGGCGACGTCCAGGGGCAGATCCACCCCGACCAGCGCGTGGATGAAGCGCGGGTTCTTCCGCCCGCCGTGGTCCAGGCTGGTGGGGATGCGAAAGTGGGTGACGATGCCCAGCCCGCCGTGCCCGGGACGCCAGGTGGTGTCCTTCAGCGAGAGGTTGGCGAAGGTCAGCGTCACCTCGCCCGGCCCAGGGACATCGTGCACCTGCACCAGGTCGAGCAGGTGCTGGACATGCTGCGGCGTCACCGCGCCGGGCATCCCGCGCGGCCGGCAGATCCAGTCGAGCTGGTGGCCGGGCACGTTGCCGTGCAGGTAGTGCAGCCAGGTCGCGCCGGGAGCGGCGATGTAGCGGACCTCCTTCATGACATCGCACCAAAGGCGTCATCCGCCGACTGGGTCTGAAGGAGCTGCTCGTCGAAGGCCTCCGACGGGAGCAGCTTCCGGATGAAGTGCGGCATGAGCAGGTGGGTGTTGTGCCCGGAGACCGCGCTGCCGACCATCACCTCCACCTCCACATGGTCCGAGAATTCCTGAAGGTTCTCGATCAGCGTCGCGTAATGCTGGCGCGCCATCGCCTCGATCTCCCTGGGTGTCCCAGGGATCAGGTCCGTCTTGTTGATGAACAACACGACGGTGCGGCAGGTCTTGGTGATCCGCGGCGACTTGAAGAAGAAGCGGAGATGCCCTGGCTGGAACTCACGAATCTGCTCGTCCACGCGCGCCTGGTCCACCTGGTTCGCGTCCGCCCCGCCCAGGTCCACGACGAAGAGCAGCCCGTGGATGTCGTTCAGGACCATCGTGTCGTGGGCGTCCACGATCTGCTCGCCGCCGTAGTCGTAGACCTCGAAGACGTGGTTGACGATGACGTGAGACTGCGGCGACAGCACGCTGCTGACCGTGCGCGTGTAGCGGTCGAAGGAGGTGCCCTGGACGTTCTTCAGCTCCCACAGCGGGTTGGCCCACTTCAGGGTCAGGCTCGTCTTGCCGGTCTTCGGCATCCCGATGCTGACGATCTTGTAGACCTGCTGCCGAAACTGTGGGCGACGCGCGAGGTCTTTTTTCAGGCGCTCCAGCTCGGACGCGTCCGCCGCCAGCTTCGCCTCTGCCTCCGACGCCGTGCGCTGCGCCGCGGCGAGCTGGCTGTCCGCGCGCTGCCAGCTCTCGTAGGCCTGCCGATAATCGCGCAGGACCGTGCCGGCCCGCTCGCGCTCCAAGGCGAGCTCACGCTCCCGCTCGCCGAGGGCGCCCTGCAGGCGCGCGGCCTCCGCTGCGGCCTCCGACCGGCCTTTCAGGACGAACCACAGCGCCGTGATGGCCGCGACCGCAGCGAGGGCAAACAGGACGGTGAGCAGCCACGGCAGGTACGGCATCAGCGAGAGACCCGAGACAACCGTTGTATCATAGCATGTCCTCTGTCACCTGTGGCCGCTCATCCCAGATCGGCCATGGCGAAGGCCGCGCGCAGGGAGCGGCCGGCCTCGGCGAGGTTGCGGTAGCGCGCCTGCGGCTCGAGATCGCTCATCTTGCGGAGACAGCGCACCACCGGCTGCAGCGCCTCGCTGTTCGGGCGGAAGCCCGGCACGTTGAGCGGCGCGATGCCCTGGCGTTTGACGCGGATCAGCTCGCTCATGTTGTTGAAGCCGCCGTTGAGCGGCGAGGCCCCTCCGCTGAGCACGCAGTGGATGACCAGGGCCAGCGAGTACTGGTCGGCGCGAAGCAGGTCGGGATCGTCGGCGCTCAGAAAGAGCTCGGGCGCCATGTACAGGGGCGAGCCCAGGCGGAGGTTGTCCGCCGTCAGGGTCTCGCGGAAGTCCTCGGCGCGCGCGGTCCCTCGGGCAATACCAAAGTCACCTAGTTTTATCTGGACCGGACCCGGCGGCCGGGAGGCGAGGAAGATGTTCTCCGGCTTGAGATCGCGGTGGGCGATTCCCCACGCCTCCAGGTAGCAGAGCAGGTCGAGGAGCTGCAGCGCGACCTGCACGCGCGCGGCGAGGGGGAGCTCGGGGAGGTGATCGCGCAGGCTGCCGTCGCAGAGCTCCATCGTGTACCAGAGCAGGGCCGAGCCCGGCTCCGCCTCGACGTCCAGCGCGCCGTAGCGGTAGACGCGCACCAGGCCGGGCACGTTGCTCGACCGGAAGAGCATCCGCACCTCGCGCAGGAAGCGCTCGCGGGTGGCCTCCAGGCTCTGGCGCCGGGGGTCGGTGCGCGTGACCTTGAGCGCCACGCGCGTGTTCAGGTTGCGGTCGAAGGCCGAGTACACGGCTCCGAACCCGCCCTGGCCGAGCAGCTCGAGCTCGCCCAGGCCGGGGAGCCGCGCGAGCAGAGAGAGGGGGATGCGATCGGCGGGGCTCAAGCGTGCGCGGCCTCCGCCGACCGAACTCGGCCGGCGGCCTCCTCGAGGGCCAGGGTCAGCGCGGCCAGCGGCTCCTCGAGCTGCGCGCGCTGCTCGGGCGTGAGCGCGCCGATGAGCTGCTCCACCCCCTCACGGTTCGACGCGAGCCCGATGGGCGAGCCCTTGCTGGCGTTCATCTGGATAGAGTCGCCAAGGAAGCGAATGGCGTCCGCCGGCCGCCCCGCCTGCGTGAGCACCTCGGCCAGCGCCCCGGCGCTGCGCGCCAGACCCACCGCGTCGCCCAGGGCCCGCTGCACCTCGAAGGCCAGCGAGAGGTGCTGCCAGGCGCGCTGCAGCGCCCCCCGACGCTGCTCCAGCCGGCCCAACGTCTCCCAGACCCGGGCCAGCTCGCGCCGATCCCCCAGTTCGCGGTAGACCTGCGCCGCCTGCTCCGCGTGCTCGGTCGCCGCGGAGAGCGCCTCCGCCTCGCGTCCCGGGCGCGCCGCGACGTGCAGCACCAGCCGGGCGAGCAGGTGGTTGGTCTCGGCCAGCTCCAGGCGATCCTCCTCGGAGGCGTCCTGCAGCCCGGAGAAGACGCGGCGAGACTCGCTGAGCAGGTGCATGGCCCGCACCGGATCCCCGAGGCGCACCCAGACCGCCGCCTGGTCGTTGAGCAGCCGCGCCGCCACCTTCGCCCGCCCGGCGGCGAGCAGCTCGCGGGTGGCCGTGGTCAGCTCGCTCAGCGCGCGCTCCAGCGAGGCCGGGTCGCCGAGATCGTAGCAGATCGCCGCGATCGTGCCGCGGACCTCCGCGCGCAGCGCCACCTCCTCGTGCTCCAGCAGCAGGCCCAGCGCCGTGTCCGCCTCGGCCAGCGCCAGCGAGAGCGTGAAGCCGCGCGGGCCGCTGCCCTCCCAGTGGACCCGCGCCAGCTCGGCGTGGGCGCGGGCGCGCAGGGCCCGGCGGGCGGCGGTGTCGGGGAGCAGGCTGGCCAGCGCGAGCGCGCGCTCGATATAGGCCTCGGCCGTGCCATACGCGCCCTCGGCGGTGGCCTCGCGCGCCGCGGAGACGAAGCGGGGGATGGCCGCCTCGGGGTCGCCTGCCGCGGCGAGATGCTGGGCGGCGCGCCCGGGGACGGCGGCGATCTGGCGCTGGCGCTCGACGCTGGGAGGGCCCCTCAGGCGCGCGCGCAAGGCGGCCTTGTCCAGCACGGGGACGGGATCGGGCGCCGGACGGGGAGCCCGCCAGGGACCAGCGGGCGAGGGCGAGGGCGAGGGCGAGGGCGCGGCGGCGGCGGGCGGCGGCGCGTCCGGGCGGAGCGCGTCGAAGGGGTCGGCGTCCGAGGGGGCGGCGTCCGAGGGGGCGGCGTGGGCCGCGGGCGGCGTCGGCTCCTGCGGCGTCGGCGCGGGCGCCGCCTCAGCGGTCGAGGCCTCGGCGGGGGCGAGGCGGGCGAAGGGATCGGCGCCCTCCTCCTCCTCAGCGTCGGCGCGGGTGCGGGTCATGCGGGCGCTCCGGGCCGGCGGGGGGGAGGGCTGCTCGGCGGGGGCCGCGCGCGCCAGGGTGGCGAAGGGGTCCTCGCGCGGGGTCTCGGGCTCGACCGCCGCGTGCATCGCCGCCTGCACCTGACGCAGCAGCACGCCGCCGTCGTCCGCGGCCGCGCCGCTGTCCGCGAGCGGCAGGTCGGGCGTGGACAGGATGGCGACCGGGATGTCGTCGTCCTCTGCCGTGTCCGCTGCCGTCTGCTGCGGCGCAGCACGAGCCGCCGTCTGCTGCGACGCAGCGTAAACGCCGGGCTCGCGTTGCTGCGACGCAGCGTTCGGGGGAGCCTCCTCGCCCGAGAGGATCTGGGCGAGCTCGCGGTGCCAGGCGGCGGAGAGCGAGGGCAGCAGCCCCTGACGCAGCGCCTCGGCGTCGCCGGCCTCCAACCGGAAGCGCCCGTCACCGAGATCGTCCACGGAGACGCCCTCATCGGCGGCCTCCTGCAGGCGCATCAGCACCTCGCGCTGGCTCAGGCCGAGCAGGCGCGCGACCAGGGCGCTCTCGAAGCCGTCGCCGATCACGCTCGCCGCGCGCAGGACCAGGCGCACCGGCGCGGCGAGGCGGCCGGGATCGAGCTCGGCCCGCTCCTCGAGATCGCCGCTCGAGGGCGCTCGGATGACCCGGCTCTCTCCCTCCACGCTCAGCACGGCGTCGAGCAGCTCGCGCACCGGCCCACGGGAGGGCTCGCCCCGAAAGCCCAGGACCAGGGCCGGCCGCAGCGGTCGGCGCGCCAGGCGCGTGAGCAGCGCCAGGGTGCTCGGATCGGCGAGGTCAACGCTCTCGAAGACCAGCGCCGCGAGGCCCGCGCCGGCCTCGGCGAGCCGGTCGAGGTCGGCCAGCAGCTCGCCGTCGCGATCGCTGGCGGGGTCGTCCCCGAGCAGATGACGCCGGATCCCGCGCCGCAGCCGCCCCGCCGCCATATCCAGCGGCGGCCGGCCCATGAGCTGCGCGACGAGGTCCCGCGCGTCGAAGATCGGCCCCAGCGGCCGATGAGGGCTGTCGCAGCGCGCGCGCACCACCCAGGCCAGCCGGGGCGCGCCGGGGATACGCCCCGCGGCGCCGATCAGCGCCGTCGTGTGCCCCGGCTCCACCCGATCCCAGAATCCCCCCGCGCGACCGTCGCCCATGTCGAACCTCCCCTAAGCTCACCCGTTTGTATCCGATCAGGGCGCCCGGGGTGAAGGGGGGCGCAGAGCGGAGTAGGATGGCGCCTTCCGGTCCGGGGGCGACCGGCGCGGAGTCCCGGTGCAGGCACCCGATCTCTTCCCTGTTCCCTTCCTGACCCTGGTGGACAGGCTGGACCGCGAGATGACACGCGGGGACGAGGTCTACGGCCTGCGGCGCAAAGACTGGTGGACCCCCGCGCCCGACCTCGACCTGGGCCTGACGCACCTCGGCCACCGCCTGGCAACCCCCGCCGGCCCCGCCTCGGGCCCCCACACGCAGCTCGCGCAGAACCTCGTCCTCTCCTGGCTGGGCGGCGGGCGCTTCCACGAGCTGAAGACGGTGCAGGTCAACGACGCCCTCGTCATCCCCCGCCCCTGCATCTACGCCCCGCACGTCGGCTACAACGTGGAGTGGAGCCAGGAGCTGCGGGTGGAGCAGTCCGCGCGCGAGTACGTCAAGGGCTGGATGCTCGTCCACTTCCTGGCGTCCGAGCTCGGTCCAGGGCTGTGGCCCCAGCTCGGGACCTGCTTCGATCTCAGCCTGGGCTACGACCTGGCGGGCATACGCTCGACCGCCGTGCGCACCTACCTGGACCGGATGTCCGACGCCAGCGAGACCATCGCCGAGCTGCGCGCCGAGCTGCGTGGACAGGGCGGCCGCCTGGCGCGCTACGCCAGCCTGGAGGTCCCGAGCCGCGTCGGTGACACCATCACGCTGTCCACCTTCCACGGCTGCCCGGCCGAGGAGATCGAGGCCATCGCCAGCCAGCTCCTGGACTGGGGATGGCACACGGTCGTCAAGCTGAACCCCACCCTCCTCGGCCATGACACCGTGCGCGGCCTGCTGGACCAGATGGGCTATCACGAGGGTCATGTGCACCTGACCCCGGCCGCCTTCGACAAGGACCTGCAGTGGGCGCAGCTCCTGGCCATGGCGCCGCGACTGGCGGCCAGGGCCAGGGCGCGGGGCCTGGGCTTCGGCCTGAAGCTGACGAACACCCTGGTCTGTCAGAGCCCCGAGCCGCCCTTCGGCGCGGGCGAGCTCTACCTCTCGGGCCCGCCGCTGCACGTCCTGGCCATGACGCTGGCCGGCCGGATCCGGGCGGCCCTCCCGGATATTCCGCTCACCTTCTCCGCGGGCGTCGAGGCGCGCAACTTCGCCTCCGTGGTCGAGAGCGGCCTCGGGCCGGTGACGGCCTGCACGGATCTGCTCAAAGGCGGCGGCTACGGCCGGATGACGCGCTATCTTCGGGCCCTGGAGGAGCGGATGCGCGCGCTGTGGGTCCACGATCT
>CAZKWG010000343.1:0-8227 GCA_964556105.1 uncultured Enterobacterales bacterium
CTGGGTGGGCGATCGGGAGCTGGGCGCGCTGGGCTCGAGCGGGCGGGAGGCGCTGCGGCGCCACGCCCTGGCCCTGCTCAGCCAGGAGCTTGAGCTGCTGCCGCGACTCTCGGTGGAGAAGAACGCCGCGCTGAGCGGGCTGGTCGGCGGGCTCCCCGCGGAGGACGCCCTGGCGCGGGCCCGCGAGGAGCTCGACGCGCTGGAGCTGGGCGCCATGCTGCAACGCAGCACGGATCGGCTCAGCCGCGGGCAACGCCAGCGCGTCGCCCTGGCGCGGGCCCTGGTCCACCCCGGCGCGCTGCTGCTCCTGGACGAGCCGAGCACCGCCCTGGACGCCCGCCTGCGCGACCGCCTGCTGGAGCGCCTCAGCGCGCGGGCGGCGCGAGGCCACACCATCCTGGTCGCCACCCACGATCCGGCCGTGGCCGCCTGGGCCAGCGAACAGCGACGGATCGCCGAGGGGACCGTCTCGGCGGCGCCTGAGGGCGGCCCATGAGCCCCCGCGTCTGGCTGTGGATCTCCCGCGGGCACCGGCTCGGCATGGCGCGGGCGGCGCTGGGGGTGGCCATCGTCGTCGCCCTCTGCTTCGGCGGCCTCGCCCTGCTGGACGGGCTCGGGCGGGCGCTCGAGGCCGAGCTGGCCAGCGCCGGCGGCGAGCTGCGCGTGAAGGCGCCCTCCCTCTCGCTGGGCGGGATCGACCTCTCCGGCGGGGTGCTGCCCGGCAAGGCGATGGACGAGGCCGCCCTGCGAAAGCTGGCGGAGATCGCCGGCGTAGACGACGTGCAGCCCGAGGCCTGGGCCCGCGTGCCCCTGGTGTTCAGCGGCGGCTTCGCGGGAGAGCGCCTTCAGAGCGAGGGGGCGATGCTGGGCGTCGTGGCGGCGGGCGTGGACAACCCGCGGCGCTGGGCCTGGTCCCCCGGGCAGCCTGTGCCCGTCCTGGCGCCCCGCGCCCTGCTGGCCGTCTACAACGGCAGCTTCGCCCCCACCAACGGCCTGCCTCGCCTGACCGACAGCGCGCTGGAGGGCCTGGACTTCCAGATCGTCGCCGGCCGCTCGCTCTACGGGCGGGACGCCGGTCCACGCGTCGCGCTGGACGCCGTCGTCATCGGCACCTCCCGCTACGGCGGCGCCCTGGCCGCCATCGTGCCCCTGGACGTCGTGCGGTGGATCGAGGCCGAGGCCGGGCTCCCCGACCCCGGCCAGCCTCAGAGCGCGCGGCTGGTCCTGGCGCCCGACGCCATCGTCGAGGACGTAGACCGGGAGATCCGCGCCCTGGGTTGGTCGGTGGAGAGGGGGGACGGCGCGCTGGAGAAGCTGGGCGCCCTGCTGCGCAGCGTGACCCTGGGGCTGAGCGCCGCGGCGGTCCTGCTCACCCTGGCCACCCTGCTGGGGGTGGCGCAGCTCCAGGCGGCGCTGATCCGCGCGCGGGCCGAGGAGATCCGCGTCCTGCGCGCGCTGGGCCTCGGGGCCTGGGGTCTCGGGCTCAGCCTGGGGGTGGAGATCTTCCTGGGGGTGGGGCTGGCGTCGTCGCTCGGCGTTCTGGCCGGTTCTGGCCTGGCGAGCGTGGGCGCGGAGCGGGTCTCCGAGATCGTGTCGGGGTGGATCGGGCTCCCGGTGGGGATCACGGTGGGGCTGCCGTGGACGGCCTGGGCCGCGGCGCTGCTGGGGCCGGCGCTGGGGGCGGTGGTGCTGGCCTCGCCGGCGGTCGTGGGGGTGGTGTGGCGGGGCTTCCGCGGTTCAGGCTGACGAGAAGTACGAGGAATTTATCGTACGATAAAATCGACGTACGAGAGATGCGTTGGTAGGGCAGGGCCTGAGAATCAAATCAAGTGCCAGGTATCTTGATCATTGATCAGGTGCCAGGTATCTTGATCATGTCTCTACACGTGCTCACGCCTCGCTCTTGCGGGAGCGCCGGTCAGCTCTCGCTCCATGACTCCGGTAGGGGGTCACTGCACCAGAGGTTGCGTGTCCCCTCCGTTTGTGGCTTGAGCAAGATACCTGGCACCTGATCAATGATCAAGATACCTGGCACCAAAGATCCAAAGATGGCACCAAAGAGGGGCCCGAGCACACCCCGACCCGCGCTGGGGGCGCCCCACCGCGCCCCCCGGGCGGCCCCGCCCCTTAGCGCCGCGCCGTGTCACGCTACCTTGTCTCCATGCTCCCGATCTTCTCGCTCCTGATCACCCTCGCCTCCCTCGCCCAGGCCGGGAGGCGCGCGGGCGGCGATCTACCCGAAATCCTCTACGTGACCCGCGCGAACGTGCCGTCGATCGACCTCGTGCCCATCGGCCGCACGGTCGGCGCTCCGGTGCGCATCAGCCCGACCCGCCTCGCGGCCTATGGTGTCGACGAGGGCACGGTGGAGCTGCTCGCCGCGCCCGAGCGGGGAGATCGCGTCGTCCTCCTGCTGCACACCCGCGAGGGCGCGCAGCGGCTGTACACCGTCTCGACCAGCGGGGAGGACGCAGAGCGCCCGCTGCTCCGCTACACGTTCGAGGATCACGTAGGGGGCGGGTGGGCCTTCACCGAGGACGGCACGCGCTTCGCGTTCGTCGACGGCCCGCGCCTGGTCGCGGTGAACACCGACGGCCCTCCGCGGACGAGCGTGCTCTACGAGGCCGCGCCGGGCACGAAGATCCGCGAGGTCGGCTGGGCTGGCGAGCGGGTCGTCTACAACGTCGATCAGCCCAACGCCACAGGGGGTACCTCCGCGGCGCTGTACGCGATCGACGGGGCCGGCGGGCGACGCATCACCCTGGGGCGCTCCGATGCGGCGGAGCAGCACCGCGCCATCGCCACCCTGCCCGACGGGCAGGTGATCATGTCCAGGTCGCACGCGCGGTACCGGGTGCTCTACCGCGTGAACCCGACCAACGGGGACGCGGCGCGGCTGACGCCAGAGGGCGCCTTCGCTGGCCTCGAGGGAATCGTGGGCGGCCAGGCGATCGTGAGGACCTCACCGCTCCCCAGCTCCGCGCTCCGACGACTGGCGCGCGTGGCGCTGGACGGATCCAACGCGGACGCGCCGGTGGCGATCACGGATCCGGTGGAGGACCTGACCGTCGTGGTCTCGGAGCGTCTGGTCGCCTGGGTGCAGAAGACCGGGCCGGAGACCTGGGCGGTGTTCGCGTTACCCCAGGGCCAACCCACAGCCCGCCGGCTCACGCCCGACCTGCAGCGCCGACCGACGCTGGAGGCCGTGACGGCGTCGGGCGACGCCGTCGTCGGCTGCGACGGGGAGGGCGCGATCGCGCGCTTCGACCTGGGACGGGAGCCCGCGGAGCCCGTCCGGCTGGGGCCCATGCCCTGGGGCCGCCGGTGCGGCTTCGTTGGCCTCGCGGGCAAGGACCGGATCCTGTTCATCGCCGAAGCCGCCCCGGGCACCCAGGAGAACAGGGTGTACGCCGTGCGCCTGGACGGGAGCGACACCACCGAGCTGGGCCCGCCCGCCGCGACGCTCGTCCCGGGTGGCGCGCTCGTCCGGCGGGACGAGGTGGGGGCCTCGCTCTGGCGCTCCGGGGGGACGCGGCTGGGCGAAGAGCACGCGGTAGACGTCTCCGAGACGCACCTGGCCCCAGGAGGGCGCGCGGTGATCTACCGCGCCGACGCCTGGCGCGTCCTCGACCTGGAGACCGGACGGGACACCCCCCGCCCGGAGCTCGCGCCGGACGCTACCTTCCTGGGGGCGAACGCGGACTACGCGGTCTTCGGGCCGACGCCACATTGGATCGCGCTCGGCTCGACGGCGAGCGGCCAGACCCCCTGCGACCGCGAGCTGGTCCTGCTGGCGTCCGGCGGCTGCCTCGCCTACGACGAGCGTCTCGGCGCGCTGAGCTTCCATCGCTTCGGGAGCGAGGGCTCGGAGCCGGTCATGGCGCTCCCGACCGGGACCTCGCCGTTGATCCGCCACGACCCGCTCAGCGGCAGGATCGTGGCGGTGTTTGGCGACAGCGTCTGGTCCGTGGACGTCTGGCCCGGCCACCCTGAGCGGACCGCGGAGGTGTGGCCCAAGCCCATCGACGGCTTCGGCGATCTCGACCCTGGACGCCCGGGCTTCACCCAACCCCTCGGGCTGTACGACGCGGAGCTGCTGCCCGGCGGCCAGACGCTGGTCATCACGCTGGCCACGGTGAACACCTCCATCCCCCACCCCATGTCTTCGCAGCTCATCCCTCTGCGCGGGGGCGCCCCGAGCCCCTACCCCTTCGGCCTTCTGCCCTTTGTTCCGTCTTCATCCGAGCGTATCGTGCTCGCGGGCCAGGGCGGCCTCTACCTCGCGAGCCCTGCGGACGATGACGCGCCGGCGCTCCTGGCGCAAGGCCCGCCCGAGGCCCTGGACGGCGCGCCGCTCTCACCAGACGGGCGATGGCTCGCCTGGCGCGTCGGGAAGGAGCTGGCGGTCGCTGACCTCGCGAGCGGCGAGACGCGGCGTCTCCCGCTCCTGGCCACCTGGGCGGCCTGGTCGCCGAACGCCGCTCACCTCGTGTTTCAGGCCTTGGACGGCCCCTACGCGCTCCTCGCCGGCAGCGCCGCGCCCCACCCCATCGCTCGCGACCTGGCCCGGCCCACCCTGGTCGCGGTGGCCCTCCACCACGCCATCGTCTCGACGGGGAGCGCGCTCTACGCCGCCCCCCTGGACGGCGGCCCGAGCGCGCGGCTCACCCCGGAGGCGGCTACCTCGGTCTCGTTCATGGGGCTGGTTCAGCCGTGAGATAATCTCATACATCGAATATTCTCAATCTTCTATACGATTTGACCGAGGGCGCGGAGAGAAGATCCCTCCTCGCCCCGGGCGATCCTCGCACGGTGTCCTGGCGCGTTGAGCGCTGACGCGCTCTCGCCTCTTAGCCCTCTTCCATCCAGCTGATCGACAGGTGGGCGGGGCCGGGCGGTGGAGCGCCTGAGGATCGCTCCTCCTCCACCCGCGGCGCGCAGATGCGCGCGAATGCGCGCGCCCACCTCCCCCTCCGTCCGCACATCGGAACGAAGCTCCTTTTCGCGCGACGCGCCCACGCCGAGGGCCTGGCACCGGGCTTGCATTCGACCTGTTCGCGCCCCTTCGGCACAACACAGGAGCCCTCATGCGCCTCGCCCTCTCCCTGACCCTCGCCCTCAGCGCCTGCGCGACCAGCCCCTCCCTCTCCGACGCGCCGGAGGCCGACTCGGCCGCCGCGACCGAGGAGGGATCCAACCCCGAAGGCCAGGCCACGCCGCTGTCGGCGTCCTGGCTCATCCCGCACGCCGCCTCCGCCCAGAGCCTGTGCAATGGCGGCGACTGGTGCCTGTACGGCGCCACCCGGCCCGACACGACCTACGATCCGGTGGGCGGGAACCCGGCCGCCGGCACCTTCGACCCGCTCATCGGCGACATCGTGCTCTTCGCCGTGAGCTTCGACATCTCGAAGAACGACCAGTTCACCATGCCCGACCCGCTGGTCTTCACCTTCTACGACGTCCAGATCCATGACGTGCAGATGCTGAGCAGCTCGCCCTCGTTCACGGACCTCATCGCCACGGACGTGGACACCTACAGCTCCGGGCTGAGCATCTGGTACAACTTCTACACGAACCAGACCAGCTCGGTGCCCGCCCTCGTCTACGGGGATACCTACGGTTTCCAGATCCACGCGCCGACGGACGCCCCGATGAGCTACACCCCGAACGCGCTGCCGCCCGGCCTCGACTCGGAGTACCCCGAGCTGGCCGAGGGCCGCGGCGAGGGCATCTCGGTGCTGCGCGCCTTCGACCCCGGCACGATCGACATGGTGGACTTCGTGACGGGCTCGGCCTACTACTTCCTGGTCAAGCAGTAGGCCGACCCGGCGCCGCCCTACTTCGCCGCCGCCGGCTCCTCGACCGACCGCGCGCCGACGCGCCCGCTGGTCAGGTCGCGGCCGCGATCGTGCAGGATCGCGCTGAGGCCGGAGCTGTCTACCTCGGGCAGGGCCTCGGCCTTCTCCATCATCTCCGCCGAGACGGCGCGCGAGGCCTTGTCTACGTTGCGCGAGAGCGCCGTGAACAGATCCTCGACGAAGAGGGTGCGCGCCTCGAGCCAGTACAGCGCGCGGGAGAGGCCGCTCGTGTCGCCCGCGTCCAGCTCGCGCTGGGCGCGGCTGGCGACGAGGGCCATGACGCCCAGCTCCACGCCGATATCGACCAGGCGGTTGAGGGTGAGCTGGCGCATCTCCAGCTTCGGCCCCATCAGCACCATGCGGTGGAAGAGGGCGCGGGCGAGGCGGCGGGTGGCGGCGTCGATGGCGCGCATGGGCCCGGCCAGCCGGGCGTCGTAGCGACCATAGGAGCGGAAGATGCCGCCCAGGAGGAGCTTCGCGTACCAGGCCGGGTAGAAGGCGGCGCACTTCGCGATCGTGCCCATCTTGGAGCCCAGCCCGCCCTTCTTGAACAGGCCGCCGGCCAGCGTGAGGTGCTTGTCCAGCGCCTCGCGGGCCAGGAAGAGGTGCATGACGTCGGTGGTGCCCTCGACGATGCGGTTGATGCGCGCGTCGCGCAGGATGCGCTCCATCGGGAAGGGGTGCTCGCCGCGGGCGTCCAGGCTGGCGGCGGTCTCGTAGCCGCGCCCGCCGCGGAGCTGCAGCGCCGTGTCGGCCGCCTGCCAGTACAACTCGGTGTTGTACATCTTGGCCGCCGCCGCCTCCATGCGGATGTCCACCGTGCCCTTGTCCGACCAGGCGGCGCAGGCGCGGGCGAAGGTGTCCATGGCGTAGGCGGCGCTGGTGATGAAGGCCAGCTTCTCCGCGCCGGCCTCGTGCGCGCCCACCGCCTTGCCCCACTGCACGCGGCTCTTCGCCCAGCGCGCGGAGAACGCGGCGACCTCGTTGCCGCCGTGCGCCGAGAGCACCGGCATGGAGAGGCGCCCGTCGTTGAGCGTGGTCAGCGCGATCTTCAGGCCCTGGCCGGGCTCGCCGATCACGTTCTCGACCGGAATCTTCACGTCGTGGAAGCGCAGCACGCCGATCTCGATGGCCCGCAGCCCCATCAGCCGGACGCGGTGGACGACCTCGAAGCCCGGCGCGTCCGTCTCCAGGATGAACGCGGTGATCTGCTTGATCTCCCGCCCGTTCTTCTGGATGGAGGGCGTGCGCGCCATCACCACGATCAGGTCGGCGATGACGCCGTTCGTGCACCACAGCTTCTCGCCGTTGAGGATCCAGTGCTTCCCGTCCGGCGAGAGCTCGGCATGCGTCTGCATGTTCGCCGGGTCCGAGCCCACGCCCGGCTCGGTGAGCGCGAACGCCGTGACCTCACCGCGGGCGATGCGCGTCAGGTACTTCTGCTTCTGCGCCTCGGTGCCGAAGATCTTCAGCGGCTGCGGCACGCCGATGGACTGGTGGGCGGAGAGGGTGGCCGCGGTCGACGCGCAGTAAGACGCGATGACCGAGAGCACGCGCAGGTAATTGGTCTGGCTCAGGCCGAGCCCGCCGTACTTCGTGGGGATCTTGATGCCGAACAGGCCGAGCTCGTTCAAGCCCTTCCAGATGTGGGCGGGGATCTCCTCCGCCTGATCGATGGCCTCGCCGTCCAGGTTCGCCGCGGCCCAGGCCTGGACCCGCGCGCAGACCTCGTCGCCCACCGCCTTGTCGGCTGCGTCCTGCACCGGAAACGGATCGATGAGGCGCAGATCGAGGTCGCCCATGAAGAGGCTGGCGATGAACGACTTGCTCTTCCAGTCCAGCTCGCGGCTCTCCTCGGCGACCTGGATAGAACGAGCCTCCTCGGAATTGCGGTTCTTGTTCTCGATCATGGCCTTGAACTCCAGGAACAGCAGGCGGGTGTGAATGAATCCTCATTCACTCTCAGGCACACTATAGCGCCAGTGACGCGCTCGACCAAGACGTCCGCCAAAAAATCCTCTGGCGTCGATCCATGACGCTCAGCCCCACGTTAGCCGACGGCAGAGGCTCGACCCATGCTGAAGTCCGTCGTCAAACGAGTGAACCGCGTGCTCTACGGCGCTCCCCCTGCGGACGCCCCGCCGTCCCTGGACGCCATCCCGCTGACCCGCCTGGACGGGAAGGACCTCTCGGCGGGCGAGCTCTCGGGCAAGGTCATCCTCTTCGTCAACGTGGCGAGCAAGTGTGGGCTGACGCCGCAGTACACCGGCCTCGAGGCGCTCTACGAAAAACACAAGGAGCGCGGCCTGCTGCTGATCGGCGTGCCCTGCAACCAGTTCCTCGGCCAGGAGCCCGGCACGCCCGGCGAG
>CAZKWG010000344.1:0-8223 GCA_964556105.1 uncultured Enterobacterales bacterium
GGCAGGGCGCGGCGCAGACGGTCGGCGTACACGCGGCGGTTGATGCGCAGCGAGGCCTCGGTCTTGCCCTCCAGCCCGAGCAGGACGCCGATCTCCTGGCGAAGGCCCTCCAGGTGGGCGCCGAGGGGGGCGAGCGCCTCCGCCGCCGCCGCCGCCGCCAGCCGCTGCGCCCGATCCATCTGGTCCAGCACGTCGGGGAGCACGGGCCGCCCCCCGGGCAGGCGGAGGCTCGCCTCGGCGAGGCGATAGGGCCCGCGCCCCTGGGAGAGCTGCGCCGTCTCGGCGGGGAAGCGAGCGCTGAGGCCGATCACCGCCAGCGGGATGTGCCGTGGCTGGGGGGGAGCCTCCTGGGCGCTCAGCCCCTCGTCCGCCGCCTCCAGCAGCACCATCGCGTCGCTGCCGCCGAAGCCGAAGCCGTTGACGCCGGCGCGGCGCGGCCGACCGTCCGGGCGGCGGGGCCAGGGGCGCGCGGACGTGCTGATGCGGAAGGGGTGGCCGAGCGGGATGCGCGTCGAGGGCGCGGTCCAGGAGGGCTGGTGCGGCAGGAGCCCGGCGCGCCAGGAGAGGCAGAGCTTGAGCACCGAGGCCGCGCCCGCCGTCCAGCCGGTGTGGCCGATCAGCGCCTTCAGACTTCCCATCTCGATGGTCTCGTCCACCTTGGACAGCACGCCGGCCGCCGCGCTGTACTCCACGGCGTCGCCCACCGGGGTCGAGGTCGCGTGGGCCTCCAGGTAGTCGAGCTGGGGCTGATCTCCCAGCGCGCGGCGCATCGCCAGCTCCTGACCGGCGCGGCCGGGCAGGGCCACCGACGAGCTCCAGCCGTCGCTGGAGGTCCCGATCTCGCGGATCACCGCCAGGACCGTGTCCCCCTGAACGACGGCGTCGGAGAGGCGCCGCAGGGCCAGGACGACGGAGCCCTCACCGAAGACCACGCCGTCGGCGTCCAGGTCCAGCGGGCGGCTCCCCCGGCCGGACAGGCCGCGGAACTGGGAGAACAGGCAGGCGTTGGCCGGACCTGAGGCAAAAAATCCGCCGCAGAGGGCCAGATCGCAGCGCCCTCCCCTCAGCTCGCGCACGCCGAGATCGAGGGCATAGAGCGAAGACGCGCAGGCGGCGTCTACCAGCAGCGTGCGCACCGCTGGACCGATCAGGCGCTCCCCGACCCGCCTCACGGTGGGCGTCGGCGCCAGCGCGGCGGCGGCGCGCGCGCCCACGCCGAGGGTCTCGCGCAGGCTGGCCAGGGCCGCGTCTCCCTCCTCGTGAGAGGTCTGGGCGCCGCGGATCACGGGGAGCAGGCCCTCGTAGAGGAGCGCCTCGTCGTACTCGCGGATCCCGTCCGCGGTCGAGCCGAGGATCAGGGTCGTGCGCTCAGGGACGGGCGCGGCGGCGAGCCCGCTCAGGCACTCCTGCACGGCCGCGGCCAGGAGGCGCTCGGCGCCGCTCATCGCGGCCGCCTCCTCCGTCGAGAAGGCCGGCGGGGCGTCCGGCAGCTCGAGCACATAGCCGCCGAGCAGGGTGTAGGTCTTGTCGGGCCGCACACCGCCGCCGGTGCAGAAGTCCGCCGTCGCATGCGGGTCGCGGACGGACGCGTCCACGAGGCTCACCCGCCCCTCGGCGAGCGCGCTGGCGAGGCCGTCGAGACCGCGAGCGCCGGGCAGGACGCTGCCGGCCGCCACGATGGCGATGGGGGCGCGACCGGGCGTCGTCGCGACAGGCGCGGGCGCGGGCGCGGGCGTCGCCGGCGCAGGGGCGACCGCGGCGACAGGCGACGGCAGGCGAACCACCGCGGCCTCAGGGCCGAGCACGCGCTTCGCGAAGCTGCCCGGCGCCTCTCCGGGCGCGCACACCACGAAGCGCCGCGCGCCTCGCGACCCCAGGTAGGCCAGCGCAGCGCGAAAGTCCAGGGGGCGCACCAGATGCTGCGCCAGGCGCGCCCCGAGGTCCGCGGGCAGGGGATCGCCCAGCCAGGCCGCCTCCAGCGGCGAGTAGACGGGCACCCGCGGGCGCCCCAGAGGCAGGCCCGCGAGGGCGGCGGACAGGGGCCGCACCGCGGGAGCGAGCGCGTCGCAGTGGAAGGGATAAGGGCTTTGCAGGCGGATCGTCCGCACCAGCCCCACGGCCGCGCGCTCCAGCCCCTCCAGCGCCGCGAGGTCGCCGGACACCACGACCTGCTCGTCGTGGTTCACCACGGCGTGCGCCACGCCAGCGGTCGCCAGGACGCGCCGCCAGGCGGGCTCCGGGCCGACCAGCGCCATCATCCCGCCGCTCACGCCCGCGCTCGCGAGCACCCGACAGCGCAGGCACACCGCCGCGGCGCCGTCATCGACGCTCAGCGCGCCCGCCGCCGCCAGCGCCGTGATCTCGCCCAGGCTGTGGCCGACCATGGCCGCCGGAGCCTCGCGCTCCTCCAGCGCGGCCGCGGCCAGCAGGCCCGTGACGTAGATCCCGAGCTGCACGAGATCCGGCGCCCGCGCCAGCACAGCCTGCTGCTCATGGGGACCAGCGCCGAGCGCCTCGCGCAGGCTGTGGCCGAGCAGACGTCGCCCGACCTGGTCCACCCGTTCGAGCACCGCGTCAGCCCCCGGCCGCGCGAGCAGCGCCAGCAGGGTCTCCCGATCGTAGCCGCCCTGCCCCGCGAAGACGAAGACCGCCCCCGTCCGCAGGTCCGGGCCCTCCCGGCTCGGCTCCCCCGCGCCGGGCAGGCTCACGCGTCGACCATCCCCGGGAAAGCCTGGGTCTGCCGCGATCTCCTGCGCCAGGGCGATCACCTCGGCGCTGAAGATCTCCCGCGTCCGACCGGACAGCACCCGCTCGCGGAAGCTGGGGCCCTGTAGCCGCTCGGCGGTCGCGCGCGCGGCCTCCACGACGAAGGGCGGGATGGGCGCCATGGCGTTCGTCGCCTTGGACAGGCAGACGATGACCTGGAATCCGGCGCTCACAGGCGCCCCGTCCTGGCGGACCACGCGGAAGCAGAAGGTGGCCGAGCTCGCCCCCTGCTCCTCGATGCTCACCAGGGTGACGACACGCTGGCCCAGCACGACCGGGGCCATGTTTCGCGCGTACGCCTGCTGCGTGAGGAAGATGTGCTCCTCGTGCAGCGTGGCGCCCTCACCGCCCGCGCCCTCCAGCTCCTGAAAGAACATGTGCTCGCGCGCCACGCACTGAAACTTCAAGTTCGTCATGAAGTGGTGGCTTCCGTAGGCCATCGTGTCGTGAAACAGGACGCGGTACGGAATTGCGAAAAAGGACATGCTCTCCCGGGTAGCCCTTTGCTGGGTGGCCAGGGTCTTGGCTTGGGGGGACCCCATGATACGATCCTCGCCCGGCGAAAGCAACGCGCCGCGAGGTGCAAATCAGCAGGCGACGCTCAGGGCTCCGTGTCCTGCAGGGCCTGCTTGAAGCTCGCCGAGAAGGTCGGGTTCTCGGGCACGGTCTCCATGGCGCGCTCTCCCTCCTCCAGCCAGAGCGAGAGGGGCGCGGGGAGGGCGCGGAGGCCCTCCGCGAAGTCCACGCCCTCGCGGAGCCCGGCGGCCAGGGCCAGCCTCGCGCCGCGCCGCAGCCAGGGGCGATGAGGCTCAGACATGGCCTCGATCGAGGCGACGACGCGCTCGGGCCAGGCGAGCTGCGTGTAGGTCATCGCCACCCCCAGGCCCAGGGCCAGCTCCTCGGCGAGCTCCGGGTGGCGGAGCATCACCGCCTCCAGGCGATCGAAGCGGTGCGCGTAATGAAACCAGAGCACGCGCCCCAACCCCATCGCCAGGCCGACCGCGTCGCCGCCCAGGCCGGTCACCCGCGAGAGCGCCACCCTGGGGTCGGGGAAGCGGAGCCCGACGCCGAAGGTCTGCCCGCCCAGCTCGAGGGCGGTCCCCGAGAACCGGTCCGCCTCCTCCGCCCAGCGCGGCGCCGTCATGTCCACGCGGGGCAGCCCGTAGGCCAGCGCCATGCCGTTGTAGAAGCCCGTGCCCGTATAGAGCATGTATCGATAGCCGGGCGCTCTGTTCTGATCGAGCGGATGCTCGCGGGTCAGGCCCATCGCGCTGCGCATCGCGCAGCCGAACGCGTGACCTTCCCAGAAGAACAGGCGGATGTTCCAGGGCAGCGATTGGGCGGCCTCCATCAGGGCGTCGCTGTCCCAACCGCGCAGCGTCCCGTGATGCGCGGCGAAGAACGCCTGGATGATCACGCGCAGCTCCGCCTCGCGCTCGGGCGGCGGCGGGCCGTCGAGCCGAATGGTCCACTCCGCGGCCTTCGACAGCCAACTCAGGACGTGGCCGAGCATACGATACCTTCTCCCGCGCGCGGACGCGGGCGACGGGACCTCAGAGCTTGACGAGCTTCTTCATGCCCTTCTGACCCGACTTCATCGTGTTCTTCATCATGTCCTGCGCCCAGCCGTCCTTGCGCTTCCGGCTGGATCGGTCGTGGCGGTCGAGGGCCTGGCTGGTGATCTCCTGGCCCGCCTCGAGGACGCGACGCGTGATCTTCTCCATCGGCCGCATCATGCGCGAGCTCTTCTTTTTCTTCTTCTTGTCTTCGAAGAGGACCTGCGCCTGACCGTCGGCGATGAGGGTGACGCGCTTGACGAAAGACATGGCCTTACCTCGTTTGAGCTTTGATTTATGCTACCATGAAGGTCAGCGACGGCGCAACGCCGAGCCTCCCCCCAGAACGCGCAGGTGTCACCATGTCCAGTCAGAACGCCGAACAATCCGGCACAATCGTCGTGGATATCGGCAAGAAGAAGAGCAAGCTGGTCAAGGCCTTGCGCAAGGGTGAAGGGCGCCTGATGGAGCAGGCTCACGAGCTGGTCGCGCAGATGAGGGCGGACGGACAGATCGCCAGCGGAGCGGACACCGTCGTCGTCGTCGTCGAGAAGAAGCCCAAGAAGGTGATGTCCTTCCCCCTCTGATCGCCGCTGTGGAGAGATGGTGAGCAAGGCGGCCCCTCCCCCCAGCGGCGGCGCGTCCTCTCCGGTGCTTCGGCCCATGGAGCGGCGTCCGGAATTCTCCGGCGGCCAGGATCATCGCCTGCGACAGGCCAATGTCCGCCCCAGGCCGCCGCGCCCTGGGCAGATGCTGGTCCTGCGCCGCGGCCTGATCTGGGGCCTGAGCTTCCTGCGCTACGCGGCCCTGGTCTTCTGGGACGCGCTCCGGCGCAAGAACGACGTCATGAGCCGCGCGCGACGGATGCGGCAGGCGCTGGAGCGGGTCCCCAACACCGGCCCGCGCATCGGGCGCCAGCTCTCCATGCGCCTGGACCTCATGCCCTTCGAGTTCGCGCTGGAGCTGGCGGAGATCCAGGATCGCCGACCGCCGATGAAGCTCGAGGTCGCCCTTGACCTCGTCCAGCGCACCCTGGGCCAGCCGCTGGACCAGGTCTTCAAGATCTTTGATCCCACGCCGATCTTCGCGTCCACGACCGACACCATCTACCAGGCGCAGCTCCTGAGCGGCGAGGGCGTGGCGGTGAAGGTGCGGCGCCCAGGGATCCGCGCGCTGGTGATGGCGGACCTCGTCGCCCTGTGCTGGCTCACGCGCGCGCTGGAGACGCTCACCCTGGTCCGACCGGGAGCCTTCGATCACCTGCGCGGCGAGCTGCTGGACTTCGCCAACGAGGAGCTGGACTATGGCCTGCAGGTCCGCTACCAGCGGCTGTTCCGGCGCCGCGCCCGCCGCGACCGGCTGCGGTGGGTGGACGCGCCAAAGGTCTGGGGAGAGCACTCCAATTTTCGCGTGATGGTGAGCGGATTCGCCAGCGGCGTGCGCTGCTCGGAGGTGCTCGACGTCATCGAGCGCGGCGATGACGAGGGGCGGGCGCGCCTGGCCGCCATGGGCATTGACCCACAGAAGGTCGCCCGGCGTCTGCTGCAGGTCTCCTGGTGGTCCACCTTCGAGAGCCTCTTCTTCCTCGCCGAGCCGAGCCCGGAGAACATCGTCGTGCAGCCGGGCAACCGCCTGGTCTTCCTCTCCTTCGCCGACTGCAGCACGCTGTCTGGCCGAAATCGCCGATTCTACCGGCAGATGCTCACGCAGCTCAGCAAGGACGACGTCAGCGGAGCCGCCCAGTCGATCACCCAGATGTTGAGCCCCCTGCCCTTCATCGACACCTACGAGTTCACGAAGAGCATCGAGGCGGGCCTCTGGCAGGAGCTCTTCGCCATGCGCGACCCCAAGGCGCGCTGGTGGGAGCGCTCGACCGCCGGCGTCTGGCGCGTGACCCTGCGCGAGGCGCGAAAGCAGGGGGTGAACGTTCGTCTGGACGTGCTGCGCCTGATGCGCTCGGCGCTCTCGCTCGACGCCATCGCCGCGCGCCTCGACCCTCGGCTGAGGCTGCTCAAAGAGTTCCGGCGCTACCAGAACCAGGCCGACCGCCGCGCGGCGCGGCGCTTCATCCGCGACGCCACCACCTCCGACCCCGCGCAGGCGCAGGCCCGAATGCTCGCTCGGGCCGCCCGCACCTTGGACGGCCTGCAGCGCCTGGGCCTCTGGGTCGAGAGCACCGTCGAGAACCTGCCCATCGCCAATCTGGCCATGAGCGGCAAGGCGGCGACCATGGCCGCCGAGCTGGTGCGCCTCCTCTTCCGAGCCGGCGCCGTGGGCCTCCTCGCCTTCGCGATCCTGGCCTTCCAACGCGTTCAGTCGGGCGCGCCCCCCAGCCTGGGCGCGCTGGTGCGCGAGACGCTCGGGCACCCGGGCTTCCTCATCGCCGTCGGCCTCCTGCTCATGATGTCGACCCGACGGGTCCTGTTCCGTCTGGACGACATGGGCAAGGACTGATGCCGCTCGACGGCCTGCCGTCGCCGACGGTGATCGGCACGCTGCGGCGCGCGCTCAAGACGGGCGTGGTCGTCGCGCGCGTCCTGCTCCTGCTGGCGCGCGACCGCGCGCGTGGCCCCTTGGAGCCGGCGCAGATCGGACGGCGGGTCGCCGAGGGCCTGAGGCGGCTGGGCGCCACGGCGATCAAGCTGGGCCAGCAGCTCAGCATGCGCGCAGATCTCCTTCCGCCCGAGCTGACGCGCGAGCTCGAGAGCCTGACCGACCGCGTCCCTCCCCTCGCCTGGGAGCAGGTGCCCGCCCTGCTGTCCGCCGAGCTGGGCCGCCCTCTGGAGGAGGTCTTCCAGCACATCGACCCGCAGCCGATCGGCGCCGCCTCGCTGGCCTGCGTCTACAAGGCCACGCTGCTGGACGGGCGCGAGGTGGCGGTGAAGGTCCAGCGACCCGGGGTCGCGCGGGCCTTCTCCGAGGATCTGGCGGTCCTGGCCGGCCTGACCCACGCGATGGAGGCGCTCGCGATCGTCCCCAGCGGCTTCTTCCGCAGCGTCCGCTTCGACATGAAGATGATGTTCAGCGAGGAGCTCGACTTCCGGCTGGAGGCCCGCTACCAGCGCACCTTTCGCCGCATTCTCCGCGCGGCGAAGCTCCGCTGGGCCTCCGCTCCGCGCGTGATCTCCGAGCTCTGCACGAAGCGCCTGCTGGTGACGGAGCTGGTGCGCGGCGTGAGCGGGCGCGCCGTGATCGCCGCGGTGGAGGGCGGCGACCACGCCTCGCTCGCCGCCTGGGGCATCAACCCTGCCCGCCTCGGGCGGCGCATCTTCCGGTTCTCCGCCTGGGCGCGCCTGCAGGCGTTGATGCTGCACGTCGATCCCCACCCCGGGAACATGCTCATCCTGCCCGGCGACAGGGTGACCTTCATCGACTTCGGCGCCTGCGGGCCGGCCTCGCGACGCTCCCACCGCAACCATCGCGAGGTGCTGCGGCTGATCATGCTCGAGGACGCGTCGGCGATCGCGCGGATCATGCTCAACGACGTCGCGCCCATCCCCTATCTCGACCAGGCCTCGCTGCTGCGGGACATCGAGGCGGGCTTCGGCCGCTTCATCCGCGCGCTCCACGCCCCGGACTCACACTGGTCGGAGCGCATCCTGGCCGGGCTGTGGATGGATATGCTCGAGTCCACGCGCAAGCACAATATCCAGCTCAATCTTGACACAATTCGATCCATGCGCGCGTTCATGCTCTATGACACCGTCGCCTATCGCATCAACCCTGAGATGGACACGCGAGAGCTCAAGACCTCGCTGCGCGAGATCGACGGACGCGACGGGCGCGCCGCGGAGGGGCGACTGGGGGCGCTGCGGAGCGGGGGCGAGGAGCTTCGAGGCCAGATCGCCGAGCTGCTCGAGCGCGGGAGGGCGGTGGCGGCGGCGCTGGAGCCGACGCTCTC
>CAZKWG010000345.1:0-8193 GCA_964556105.1 uncultured Enterobacterales bacterium
CCCGGCTCGAGCACCAGGGTCCGGCGCTCGAGCACGGTCACCCGGTCATCGCGGATGGGGAGCACGGTCTCAAACGCGTCGCCCGCCCCGTCGGCGTCGCGGCGCACGCCCAGGCGCACGGTCGCGCTGGTCTGGCCGAGGCGGCCCTCGGCGTCGTAGCTCGGCGTCGGGACGGAGAGCTCGAAGCGGGCGATGGCCGGGACGCTCGGGTCCAGGCTGAGCCGCATGCTCTTCTGGCCGCTCAGAGTGAGGCCCTCGGCGCGGATCTCGGCGGAGCCGCTGCCGGCCGCGCCCTCGACCAGGCGACCGACGGCGACGGCGGCGAAGCGGTCCCCCGGGCGGACGAAGCGAGGCAGCGCCGGCTGGACGACGACGGGCTGGCGGACGGCGATCTCGCCCGTCCCGGCGCCGAAGCGGTCGGGGCCGGCGCTGGCCTTGGCGCGGATCTTGAAGACCGTCAGATTGTCAGGCAGCTTGACTTTTACGGTGGCGGTGCCCGAGGGGCCGACAGTCAGGTGCGGCTCGTAAAAAGGCACGGGCTTCATGTCTTTTCGTACGGCCATCCGCTCCAGCAGGCCGCCCTCGGCGCCGCCGTCTCCGCCCGGCGCGGCGGGGAAGGGGATGCGGCCGTAGGCGAGGTTGCGCGTGTCGCGGAAGAGCAGGCGGGTGCGCATCGCCGAGAGGAAGCTGGGCAGCGGGTCCAGGCGCGCCTCGCGTCCCAGCGCGAGCACCGCCTGGTCGACCAGCCAGAGGGCGACCTCACCCGAGAGCGGCTTGCCGGCGGGCGTGCTCAGCTTGACGGTGATGGGCACGGTCTCGCCGGGCAGGGCGCGGGCGGGGCTCTCCACCTTGACCGCGACCTGGTTCTCGGTGGGCTCCACCTCGAGCCAGATCATGCTGGCGACGGTGGCGGGCTTGCCGAGGTCCAGGCCGCCGGGGCTCGGGCCGGTCCCCTCGGCGCGACCGCGCATCAGCACGACGTGCACGGGGATGCGCGGGGTCCAGCTCTTGTCGATGTTCACGCGCAGCGTGGCGGCGCCGCCGCGGACGTCCAGCCACTGGTAGCGGTTGCCCGAGGGCGTCTCGACGACGGCCAGGGCGCGCCCGCTGGAGAAGGGGCTCTGAAGCACGATGTTCGCGGTCTGGCCGGGCTTGTAGCTGGTCTGGTCCGGGGCGAGCGTGAACACGCCGGCCTGCGGCTTGCCCCAGGCCTGATCGTCGGGCCCGGCGACGTAGAGGTCCAGGCTGAGGCGCTGCGCGCGCTGGAGGGCGTCGCGGGCGCTCAGCTCGAGCACGTAGACCCCTGCCTCAGCGGCGGCCAGCTTGCGGACGGTGGGCGTGGCGCCCGTCTTCAGCGTCTGCTCGCTGACGGGCACGTCCACGGTGTCCGTGCGATAGCGGGGGGCGGAGCTGGTGATGTCGGCGTCGGCGAGCACCGAGTGCCACTCGCGGCGGGAGAGCTTCGCCGTGACCTCCACGCCGGGCACCAGGGCGCCGCGCTGGTCGACCGCGACGATCTCGACGGGGATCTCCGGGCCGCCGTCCAGGTAGCGGGGGGCCTTGAGGCCGAGCACGAAGGCGGGGACGGCGTCGACGCGCGTGGTGGTGGTGACGGTGCTGGCGTCCTCGGCCGTGACGGTGGCCTCGACGACGTAGGTGCGCGGCCTCGCGTCGGTCTCGCGCGTGGGGTCGAGGGTCAGCGTGGCGCCGCCCTGCGCGTCGGTGCGCGCCTCCTGGTCCAGGCGGGCGTCGGTCTCGCTGCGGCTCATCCCGGAGAAGCGGGCGTCGGAGGCGAAGACGAAGCCGGGTCGCTCCGGGGGCTGCCAGGTGGCGGGGAAGCGCGTGACGCGCCAGCGGATGGGCCGCCCCGCCAGCTTGCCGCCGGCGTAGTAGCTGGCCGTGAGCTGCACCGGGAAGGCCTTGTCGGTGCTGGCGTCCTTGGGCCCGTGCAGCGCCACCTCGAAGGTGGGGATGCGGTAGGCCTCGGTCTGGAAGCTCGCGCTGCAGAGGGTGCCGCCGCCCTCGGCGCCGAGGGTGACCGTGTAGCCGCCGGTGGGGCGCTCGGGCGCCTCCAGCTTCTGGTAGAGGCCGCCGTTGGCGTCCAGCGCCAGCGGGAAACGCCAGGTGTTGCCGGGCGGGCCGTTGACCGTCAGGGTGTAGGTGCCGGTCGATGGGCTCAGCTTGCCGTCCTCCTGGGTGCGCACCCAGGCCTGCAGGTGCACCTCCTCCTCCGGCCGGTAGACCGGTCGTTCGGTCCAGACATGGCAGAGGGTGCGCGGGCGCTCCTCGCGGCCCGCGAGATCCTGGAAGGCCCAGGCCAGCCAGCCGCCGCCCTGGTTGCCCCAGTGGTTCTGCGACCAGGTGGGCGGGGGGCTGTCGGGGTCGAGGACCAGCACGTCCTCGCCTCTCTGCACGACCACGCGCTCGGGGCGGGAGGGGTTCTCGGGCGTCCCTGGCGCGCGGAGCAGGGCGCTGCCGTCCCCGCCGGTGCTGACCCTGGCCAGCTCGGTCCAGGTGGGGTCGCCGTTGACGTAGGCGTTGCCCTCGACGCGGATCTGGGCGCCGGCGATGGGCAGCCCCGTGGAGAGGGAGCTGACGTAGAAGCGGACGCCCTCCCGCTCCTCGACGGCGGTGAGGGAGAGGTCGGTGACCTGGACGCGCATGTACTGGCGCTCGGCGCCGCCGTTCGTGCGCCGCACGCCGAGCAGGTAGGTGCCGGGGCGGTCGGGGCCGGAGATCCGGTCCAGCCAGGGTTGTAGATCCAGGCCGACGCGCGCTCGCTCGGAGGAGCCGCGCGGCAGCGTGATCACCTCGGAGACGGGCGGGCTCCCGAGCATGCGGATGTAGGCGGCGCGCTGCGCGCTGGAGCTGTACTCGGGGACGGTCTCGCCGGGCAACTCGGGCTCCTCGCCGGGGCCGGGCGGGCGGATGGACTCGTCCACCGCGACGGGGCCGTCGTCGAAGGGCCAGAAGGCGCCGTCCAGCGGGCTCACCTTGTAGATGCGCAGATCGAGCGCGTCGTCGCCGGCCAGCTCGATGGGCACGGTGAGGGGCCCCAGGCGCTCGAGCACGCCCTGGCCGTCCACCCAGCGCACGTAGCTGGAGACGGGCTTGAAGCGCACGGTCAGGCGGGTGGCGCCGGTCGCGGCGAGGGGGCGGCCGCGCGCGTCGGAGATGCCCGTGGGGGTGACGCTGACGCGGTAGGCCTGATCGGGGGCGAAGGCGCCGGTGACGATGAGGCGGCGATCCTGGAGCTGGAAGGCCAGATCGGAGACGGCGGGCGTGATCGAGACGAGATCGCGGGCATCCGTGTCGCGCATTACGGCGGGGGCGGCGGAGAAGTCCAGCACGATGGCGCGCTGGTCGCAGGCCACCGGGGCGTCGGGGGAGAAGGTGGCGCCCTCGGTCGGCACGGGCAGCACCGCGCTCGGGCAGCCCACGCCCGTCAGCCGGAAGTCGGCGGCGGTGGAGAAGCTGGCGCTCCAGGTGGCGCCCTCGTTGGCGTCCTCGTCGCGGGAGAGGCGCAGGTGGACGGTCGCGCGGGTGTTGGCCGGGATGGGCTCGTCCAGGACGAGCGCGTAGACGTAGCCCTCAGCGCTCCCCTCCCGCGCGAAGGTGGCGTCGTAGGCGCCCATGAGCTGGACCGGCTCGGTGTACAGGCGCTTGACCTCGAAGTCGGCGCTGGCGCGCCAGCGGGACTGGGCCGGGTCCAGACCGGGCAGCGGTCGGGTCTCGATGCGTACCATGCGCGCGAGCACGCCCGGCTCGAGGGGCGAGCGGAAGGTCAGGGTGATGGTCTCGACCGGGTCCAGGCCCTCGCGGTCCGGGGCGGGGGAGATCGCGGCCGGCGGGTCGGAGAGGGTGGTGAGATCGATGATCCCGCCTCCCGCGCGGACCTGGAAGGCGCCGAGGGCCGGCCAGGGGTCGGCGGGCTGGAACTGCAGGGTGCTCGCGTCGATCCAGCTCCAGGCGCCGGGCTGCTCGGGCACGATCTTCGCGAACTTCTCCGGGTGATCTTCGGGGCCGGGCTCGCTCGGGCCGCGGGCCTCGGTAAAGAAGACCGTCACGGGATCCCAGCCGCGCAGGTAGCGATCGGGGAGGACGGTGGTGCCGGTGGCCTGGAAGGGCCGGGTGACCACCGTGCGGACGGTGGGGTCGGCGATGGCGGCGCCAAGGGCGAGCATGGCGCCGAGGACCATCGCGTGTCGGGGTGCAAAGCGACTCAAAACCCACCTCCCGTGTCCGTCGCGCCCGTGTCTTCGTTGCCCATGTCCTGGGCGCCCGTGTCGTAGGAGCCGTCGTCGTAGGCGCCCGGGTCTTCGCCGGCTGGCTGGGCCGGGATGCGCCCGTCCTCTGCGGCGTAGCCGCGAGCAACCTCCGGGGGCGCCCGGCTGGACGGCGGGCTGCGGCCGGCGATCACGGGTCGAGCCGTCACCGGCCCACCCTGAGGGTCGGCGGCCACGATGAGCCAGCTCTGACCCGGCGGCAGCGTGAGCTGCGCCACCAGCCCCTCCTCCAGCACGGCGCCCTGGGGGCCGAGCACGAGGACGCGCGCCGTCTCCGGGGTGGCGCGCACCCCCAGCGCCACGGTGCGCTCGGCGGAGAGCGCGACGGCGTAGGCCCGCCGCTCACCGGGGGCGAGGAGCTGCGCCTCGCCCGGTCCCTCCGCGGGGAGGGCTCCCTGAGGAATGGCCTCGAAGCTGGCCTCTCCCCAGAGCGGCACGCCGCCCAGCGCGCGCAGCGTCACAGTTTGACCCTCTGGTCTAGCCAGCAGGTCAAGACGTCCGGTCGGGTCGGGGAAGCGCAGCTCGCTCCGCCCATCCGCGCCGGTGAGGATCACGGCGGCGGCGCCCGGGGCGCGCAGGGTGAGGGGGGTGGCCTCGCCCGCGGGGAGGCTCACGGTGACCACCTCGCCGCTGAGCGGGACGCGGCCGGCGCGCGTCGGGAGGTTCACCGGGGTGACGCCTCCCGAGAGCAGGGCCGAGGCCAGCGCTCCGGGGCGCTCGCGCCAGAGCACGAGGGGGCCAGGAGCGTGGGTCACCCGCACCGACCAGTCGCCGTCGCCGAGCTCGGCGCGCGCGCCCTCATGGACGCCGCCTGCGCCGCTGGCGACCAGCGACTCCCCCGCGCCGCCCAGGTGCAGGGTGCCGGCCCCGCTCTGCTCCAGCACCAGCAGCCCCGCGCTCTCGGCGAGGAGCTGGACGACCTCCCCGCGGGGGTCGAGGGGCGGCGCGGCGCGCAGCGAGAGAGCGGCCTCGGCGCCGGTGGGGTTCGCCACGACGACGCGGCGGGCCCCGGCGGGGAGGGTGGCGTGCAGGCCCTCGCCGTCGGCGCTGAGGATCTCGGCGCGCCCCTCGCGCTCGGCCCGCAGGACGAGACCGGGGGAGAGGGCCAACGAGAGTGGCGAGATCCTGTCCAGGGTGAGCGCGAGGGCGCCGCCCGCGGGGACCTGCCCCGACCAGGGCAGGGTCACGTTGGACGCCACGATCTGCTCGAAGCGGCGCGAGGAGGCGAACACCGGCAGGGCGCCGTCGCCATCGGAGCGCGCCGCGAGCTGGACGAGCTGGTCTGAGGGCACCAGCAGCGCGCTCCGGCCGCCCGCCGCCTCGACCGAGACCGCGGGGAAGCAGGGGGCCGCGGGGCAGGAGAGGCGGGGGGCCTCGACCGCCGAAGACGCCGAGATCAGGCTGTAGCCTCTGGCCGCCTTGCGCTGGAAGATGGCGCCGGGGAGCACGGCGACGGCGCGCTCCGGCCCGAGGGCGGAGGGGGTCAGGCTCAGCCCGACCCTGGTCGCGTCGCGGTTCAGCGCCACGGCCCAGACCTGGCTGTCCGCGGGGGCCAGGGTCTCGCCGCCGATGGTGAGGCAGGCGCCTCCCGGGGCGGCGCAGACCCGCGGCTCGAGGCGCCCCGAGGCCGTGAGCAGCTCGCCCCAGCCCTCGGCGAACGCCAGGCGGGGAGCGGCGTCTCCGGGGATGATCAGCCCGCTCTCTCCGCTCTTCGGCTTCCCGCTGGCCAGGCGCACGGTGGCGGGGACGCCGCGTCCGTCCAGGCTCCAGACCCGCAAGCGCAGGCTGGCCGGGCCACGCGCCGCCACCCAGGGCGCCGTGCCCTCGTCGGTGGCGAGGCTGGTCCAGCGTTCGTTCTGCTGGCGATCGAGGGCGATGCCCAGGTTCTCGGCGCTCTCCGCGCTGGCGACCAACAGCTCGCCCTCCGCCAGCGTGACCGTCCAGGCGTCGCCGGAAGCGCTCGGCTGGCTGGTCCAGACGCCGGGCTTCCCGGCGCCCCGCTCGGTGGGCTCCTGGCGCTGCATCGCCACGCGGGCGCGCACCCGCTGGCTGGTGCCGACGGGCCGCAGCTCGAGCCGGTAGCTCCCCGCCGCGAGCTGGGTGGAGCGGGCGAAGTCCCAGGCGCCAGGCCGGTCATCGGCCACGAAGACCACCTCGCCTCGGCTGTCGAGCAGGCGGGCGCGGACGTCGCCGTCGGACACGCTGGAGAGCGTGTAGAGGCCAGGCTCGCCGACCACCAGGTGGAGCGTCCCCGGGGCGGTGAGCGTGGTCTCGGCGCCGGCGACCAGCGGGATCGGATCGACGCGGACGCTATAAGGGACTCCATTGTCGATAATCTCTGCCCGCGCCTCGAGGCGCCAGCTCCCGGCCTCCAGCGTGCCTCTCCAGCCGCCGCGCACGCCCTCGACGGGGGCGCCCGCGGTCGGGACGAGGCGGGCCTCCATGCCGGCGCTGAGCGCGATGCGCGTCTCGACGCGGGCGGGGAGGGAGAAGGTCCAGACGTCGGGGGGGCGCGCGGCGTCCTTCGTGACCCCGGCGGGCTCCCACCAGGTGTGCTCACCCTGGCGGCCGAGGCCGAGCGGGAAGGGGCCGTGGCCCTCGGGCAGGGCGGGAGGATCGAGGCGGGTCAGCTCGGCGCGGACCAGGGCGTCGCCGGGCATGGGCAGCAGGGTGAGCGCGTAGGTCCCGGGGCTCAGCTCCAGATCGGTGAGCGGGGTGCCGGCGGCGAAGAGGGGCCAGCCGTCGGCGTCGGCCAGGCGCAGGGTCGCGGGCTGACCGGGCGCCAGCGCGCTGAGCGTGTACCGTCCCTTCTCGGGGATCTCCACCTGGAAGCGCAGCGCGCTGCCCGCCGGCACCTCGGCCCAGGCGGGGAGCCCAGGTCTGAGCGCGCCGCCGTCGCGCTCGGGGAGGCGGGTCAGGCGCAGGCTGTAGCGGCCCGCCGAGCTGCCGCGGCTCTGGACCACGAGGAGCGCGTCTCCGCGAGGGAGCTCGGCGTCGATGCGGAAGTTTCGGCCGGGGCCATTGGACGCGGCGCGGCCCTGCTCCTGCCCGGCGCGATCGCTGAGCGCGCCCATCAGCGAGAGCAGGCCGGCGCTCTCCAGGCGCCAGAAGCCGGGCTCGGGGAAGCGCACGCGCCAGGCGGTGTTCGCGCCCTCCTCGAGATCGGCGAAGATCGCCTCATCCACGCCCAGCAGGGGCAGGGCGTCCTCCTCGGGGACGAGCTGCTCGGGCGGGGACGGGGTGGGCGGGGGTCGGGGCGGGGCCGATGGCGGTGAACACCGGCTGGTCGGAGCGGTTGTGGACGCGCAGGCGTCGGGTCGAGGGGCCCAGCCGGACGGAGGGGGTCGCGTCGCCCTCATCCAGCGAGAGCAGGACGCCGGGGACGTCGGCCACCAGCTCGACCACCTTGTCCGCGCTGGCCGGGAAGCTGGGGAGGTGCGCGGGGATCTCGACGATCTCGCCCGCGCCCAGGACCAGGGGCAGCGGGACGTGCATCGCGACGGGCAGGTTGCGCTGGACGATGGCGCTCCCGACGCCGGCGACGGGCGCCAACAGGAGGTTCAGCTCCTGGCCCTTGACGGGCTTGAGCTCGGGGAAGCGCGCCGCGACCCTGGGCGGGGTGAGCTCCGAGGGGAGCTCGGCGCCGTCCAGGCGCATCACCAGCTCGACCACGCGGGCCTCGTCGGGGATGAGATCTATCTTTTGAAGACCGGCGGCCAGCTCGACGACGACCACCTCCGGCTGGGGGGCGGGGAGCTTGTAGCCCGGCATGCTGGCGCCCGTCTGCGGGGGAGCGACGCGGATGCCCACGTCCTTCGCCTCGAAGCGCCAGGTCCCGGGCGTCTGGATCTCGACGTAGAGCGAGGAGGGGCCGCGCAGGTTGAAGCGGCGGCGCCAGGCGCGCTGG
>CAZKWG010000346.1:0-8184 GCA_964556105.1 uncultured Enterobacterales bacterium
CCGGCCGAAGCGCGGATCCTGACCGACCGGGTGACCGCCATCGGCTCGGCCCGGGCGCCGATCCTGCGCGGGCTGGACGCGGTGGCCGGCGCGGCGTCGGGGCGCATGTTCGACGCGGTGGCGGAGGGCGGCGAGCTGGTGGTCTACGGGCTCCTCGCCTCGAACCACGTGGAGTTACCAGCCGCTGACCTGGTGTTCCGCGACAAGACCGTGCGTGGCTACTCCCGGCTGCGGGGGTACGCGGCGCTGTCGGCGGAGCGCCGGGCGGCCATCGGCGCCGAGCTGGTGGCCCTGCTCGCCAGCGGCGAGGCGCGGTCGGTGGTGGAGGCCACCTACCCGTTGGAGCGGGTGCGGGAGGCGTTGATCCACCACCAGCGCAAGGACCGGCGGGGAAAGATCCTGCTTGCTCCCTGACCTGCGGCTCACGCGCCCTCTTTCACCAGTGCCCCATCGTCGCCCCGTAAGCGAAGCCCTCCGCCGTCACGCGCACGATCACGGCCGCCCTCACCCCATCGGCCGCTGCCGGAGCCACGTCACGGAGAAGTCCCGGAAGGCAGTCACCTTCTTCGAGACCCGTCCGCTCGACGGGTACACGAGCACCAGGTTCCCGCCCGGCGGGAGCGAACCTTTGATCTCCACAGGCGCGAGCGCGCCGTCCGCGACCAGCGAGGCGGCGACGAACGATGGCATGAGTCCGACCCCGGCTTCGGCGCGGAGGAGCTCGCGGAGGAAGAGGAAGTCGTCGGACGTCACGTAGGGCACGGCCCCTTCCGGGAACGCGAAGAGCTCGCGCAGGGCCCGGTGGACCAGCCAGGCGTGCGACGGATCGCCGAGGTACGACGGGCGGCCACGGCGCGCGAGGTATCCGGGTGCCGCAAAGCAGGCGGCGGCGCCACCAGCGAGGCGGCGCACGGTCAGCGTGGAGTCCTGCTGCTGGCCCATCGCCACCCGAAACGCGACGTCGAACCCGCCCGCCACGAGGTCGGCCTTGTCGTTGGCGAGCCGTACGTCGGCCCGGATCCGCGGATATCGGCGCAGGAATTCGCTGAGCAGGGCCGGGAGGGTGATGAGGCCGAAGTCGTGCGGCGCGGCGATCCGCAGCTCTCCGGCGGGCTCGGCGTCGCGATCAGCGATATCGGAGATCGCCTCCTGCAGCGCGGCCAGGGGTCCCGCCGTCCGCTCCAGCAGCTCCGCGCCCGCCGTGGAGAGGGCCACGCGGCGCGTGTTGCGGTGCAGGATCTCGGCGCCGAGCTGGTCCTCCAGCCGGGCGATGGTCCGGCTGACGGTGCCCTTGCCGACGCCGAGCCGCGCTGCCGCCTTGGAGAAGCTCCCGGTCTCCGCCACAGCGATGAAGACCGCGAGCTGGTCGAATTCGATGGGTGGCTTGCCTGGCACACGGCGTCATAACGTGTGCGATGTTGCCAGCCCATGCCCATCTACGCCTCTGGTGTTTCAATAATGGAACATTGTGTTGGCCAGAGCCCATCTGCCGGTTGGGCTGCCGACGGGCGATGTTGAGGGTGCACAAGGAGCCAACATGCAACTCACCGCTTCCGCTTCCGCTTCCGTTCCGCGTCGCTCCGGCCTCCACATCGGCCTCTGGTTCGCTCAGGGCGCGCTCGCCCTCGCCTTCCTCGCCTCTGGCGCCATGAAGGTGTCCATGCCGATGGAGGCGCTCCAGGCACAGATGCCCTGGGTGTCCGGCTCCCTGGGAGGGCTGGTCCGCTTCATCGGCACGGTCGAGGTGCTCGGCGCGATCGGCGTCGTCCTCCCGGCGGCCACGCGGATCAAGCCTGTCCTCACGCCGCTCGCCGCCCTGGGCCTCGCCACGGTGATGCTCCTCGCGTCCCTCACGCACCTCAGCCGCGGCGAGCTCGGGTTGGTCCCCGTGAACCTCACGCTCGGCGGCATCGCCCTGTTCGTCGCCTGGGGACGGTACCGCGCCGTCCCGATCGCCGGGCGCTGACCAGACGTGGACACGGACGTCGCCCATCGTCCCGCCAGGATGCCGACCCTGGTCGTGCCGCAGGGCGCCGTTGCGTGGACGTTCGTGTCCCTCGGCGGCTGGGCGCCCGAGCGCGAGATCGAGGCGCTCCGCGCCTTATTCCGGAACCTCCCGGCCTCGTTGCCCGCACCGCGGCGCGCTAGCGCGGGCGGGGCTACGCGCAGCTCACGGGGCGGAACAACTACGAGCGGATGACGGGCTCCCTCACCGAGGCGGGCTTCAGCTACACCATCGACTGGGTCACCTACGGCGGCCAGGGAAGCCCGCCCATCGACCTGCTGGCCGACCCGGAGCACGTCAGCCAGGTCCCTGAACTGGCGCAGAGCGGCGCGCTCGTCGAGATGTTCCGCGCCTGGTTGTAGCGTCTCCACGCAACGCCTGGGGCTCCGCAGGCGCCGACGCCTCGCCCCGCCACGCTGGGGCGTCGGCGCCACACCTGCACGTGCTTCCGTGGCCTCCGTCGGCGCGTGAGGCCGGGTCTGCCTCACTGGCGGGGGCGAGTTTGATCGCCCCCTCTGCTCGGTCTATGATGGGAGCGTCCATCGCGCAGGTCCGGAGCCCTCCCAGGGTGTCCCCCCTGCGCGCGTCGCCTGGTGCGCGCCCGCCCCAGGCCACCGTCCCCCGCCGGGCCGTAGCGAGGCCGCCCCCTGCTGCTGTTCCTGCTCCTGATCGTCCTCGCGCTCCCGGCGTTCGCCCGCAGCACCACGCGCTGGCCCGAGACGGGCCTGATGGTCGACCGCTGGACCGCCGAAGATGGACTCCCCATCAATCACATCCGAGGCATGGACGTCAGCCCGGCGGGCTTCGTGTGGATGGCGACCCTGGACGGGCTCGTGCGCTTCGACGGCCAGCATTTCCGGAGCTTCCGGCGATCGGAATTCCCGGAGCTGCCCAGCAACCGCTTCCTCCACGTGGTGGTCGGAGACGACGAGCAGCCGTGGGCCCTCACGGAGGAGGGCGCGCTCGTCCACCTCGCGGCGGGGCGGATCCGGGTGTGGGAGGTCGCGGACGGCGACGACGGCTACTGGCGGCTCTGGCGGGTGGGAGGCCGGATCTGGGTCGGGGGAAACCGGTCCTTCTTCCGGATCGGCGCGGACGGCCCCGTGGAGGTCTCTGGCCTGCCCGCGGACGCGCGCGTGCTCAGCCTCGCCGAGGTGGACGGGGCCCTGTGGATCGGGCTCGACCGGGGGGGCGTGTGGCGCGTGGCAGGGGAGGGCGCGGCGAGCCCTGTCCCCGGCGGCGCGTCGTTGGAGGACGTGCGCGCCCTCCAGGCCGATCCGGCGGGGGGAGCCTGGATCGCCGCGAAGGACGGCCTCCTGCGCGCCGACGCGCGCGGGCTTCGGGCCTGGAGGTCCGCACGCAGCGGCTGGCCAGCGTGTGACCTCAGCTACACCGACAGGCTCTGGGTGCGGGATCCGGGCGGCTGGTGGTCCTGGGACGGCTCGGTGGTCCGGGAGGAGACATCGGAGGATCCGCCTCACACGTCATGTTCTCAAGGCACGGGCGCTGTGGTCGAGGGGCAGCTCTGGCGCACCGTGAACAACGACCTGATCCGGGGGGCGAACGACTCCTTCGCGCTCGGCGGGTGGAGCACGGCCGTCGACGCGGGGCCGGATGGCGCTGTCTGGTTGGGGACCAACGGTGCGGGGCTCTACCGGGTGCGCGAGGCGAGCGTGGAGATCGTCGGCGACCCGGCCCTGAACCTCCAGTCCGTGCTCCTGGCCTCAGACGGCACCTTCTGGGCACGGATCTGGGGCGGCCCGCTCACCCACCTGGGCGCGGACGGGACGCCGCTGGTCCTTCCGGACACCGTGGCCAGGCGCTCCGAGGGCGGCGTCGGCCTCGGGCAGGGTCCGGACGGGCGCGTCTGGATCTCGTCGGGCGACGCCGCGTGTGTGGTGGCCGGGGAGGGCTGCGACGACGACGATCCTGCGCGGCCTCCCGAGGCGTTCAGCGTGCAGCGGGTCGCGCGGGACGGTCGGGTCTGGATTGGGTCTCTGGATGGGCTCCACGTGGGGGAGGCGGGCCCGGGAGGGTGGAGCTGGCGGGACGTGCCGCTCCCGGGCCAGGCCGAAGAGGCCGCGCTCATGGTCCTCGCGGAGGCGCCGGACGGCGCCATCTGGGCAGGGACCCAGGGTGAGGGCGTGCTCCGCGTCGCGCCCGAGGGGGTGCGCCGATGGGCGCGGGGCGACGGGCTCTCGAGTGACATGGTGCGCGGGATCTGGCCCGGCCCGGACGGCGCAGCCTGGGTCGGCACAGAGGACGCGGGCCTCTGTCGCGTCGGGCCGGAGAGCGGCGCTGTCGTCTGCCTCGGGATCTCCGACGGCCTGTTCGACGACGCCCTCCACAGCGTCTCAGCGGACGCCTTCGGCCGGCTGTGGATGAGCTCGAACCGTGGGATCTTCTGGGTCGAGCAGGCTCAGCTGGATGACTTCGCCGCGGGGCGGCGCGCGAGCGTGGTGAGCCTGGGCCTCCTCGAGACCGATGGCATGGCGCTGCGGGAGGCCAACGGCGGGTTCATGCCAGCCGTCGGCATGGACGCGCGCGGCCGGCTGTACTACCCGACGCAAGGCGGGCTGGCGCGGGTGGACCCGGCCCGCGTGCGCGCCCCGAGCCCGCCCGCCGTCTTCCTGGACGAGCTCTTCGCGACAGGTGAACCTGTACGCTTCGCGCGGAACGCTCCGATCACGCTCGCCCCCGATCAGCGGGAGCTGGCCGTGCGCTGGACGACGCCCGCGTCGGCCTGGCCGGAGCAGGTGCGCTTCCGACACCGACTGGTCGGCATGGACGCGGCTTGGAGCGCACCCACCTCCGCGCGGGAGGCGCGCTGGACCAACCTGCCCCCGGGTGCGCTGCGCCTGGAGGTGCAGGCCGCCCTGGGCGGTGACTGGGGAGCGCCGGCCACGCTCTCCATCACGCGGCAGCCGGCGTTCGTCGAGACGAGCACCTTCCTCCTCTCGCTGGTCGTGATCGGCATCGCGCTCTGCGGGCTCCTGCTGGTCTGGCAGGGCGCGCGCAGCCGGCGGCGACAGGTCGAGCTCGAGGCGGTGGTGGCCTCCCGCACGGCGGCGCTGGCCGAGTCGAACCGCGAGCTCGCCGCCGCGTCGGCGCGCCTGGCCGAGGTCGACGCGCTGCGCACACGCCTGATCGCTGACCTCTCGCACGAGCTGCGCACGCCGCTCACGCTCATCGCCGGCCCGCTCGCGGATCTGGCCACGTCCCGGGGCCTGCTCGCCGATCCCGAGCGGCAGACGCTGGACGTGGTCCTGCGGAACGCGCAGCGCATGGAGCACCTCGTCGAGCAGCTGCTGGACATCACGCGGCTGGAGAGCGGCAAGATCCCGCTGCGCGTGCGCCACCGCGACCTCAGGGCCTTCCTGCGCGAGCTCGCCAGCCGGTTCGATCCGGAGTGCCGCCGAAAGCGGCTCGCGCTGGAGGTAGACCTCGCGCCAGCGCCCGCAGATCTCTTCTTCGATGGGGAGATCCTCGAGAAGGTGGTGAGCAATCTGCTCACCAACGCCGTGAAGTTCACGCCGGCAGGAGGGGTCATCACGCTCGCCCTGCGCCAGGCCGCCGAGGACGAGAGCGCGGTGCGCGTGGAGGTCTGCGACACCGGTGAGGGCGTGTCCGATGCGCTGCGGGAGCGCCTCTTCGACCGCTTCGTCCAGGGCGAGCGCGGTGACGCGCGCCGCTTCGAGGGGGTGGGCATCGGCCTGGCGCTGGCGCGGGATCTGGTGAACCTGCACGGCGGCGAGATCGGCGTGGAGAGCGCGCCGGGCCAGGGCAGCCGCTTCTGGTTCACCCTCCCGTGCGGCGTGGACCACCTCGCGCCGGAGGACGTCGCGCAGTCGTCGGACCTCGCGCCGCCGCCCGCGCCGGAGGTGGACGCGCCGCCGGCCGCCGAGGAGCCAGCGCAGCCGCGTCCCGAGGTCCTGGTGGTCGAGGACCACCCGGACATGCGCGACTTCCTGGTGGCCCACCTGCGCAAGCGCTTCCAGGTGCGCGCCGCGGCCTCGGGGCCGGAGGCGCTCGAGCTCGCCCGCGCGGCGCCGCCGGCCGCCATCGTCAGCGACGTGATGATGCCCGGCATGGACGGCCTCGAGCTCTGCCGATGCCTGGACGCCGACCCGGCCCTGCGGGAGATCCCCGTGCTGCTCGCCAGCGCCAAGGCCAGCGAGGACGACCGCGTCCGGGGCCTGGAGGTCGCCGATGACTACATGACCAAGCCGCTGCGCATGCGCGAGCTGCTGGTCCGCGTGCAGAAGCTCGTGGACGGCGCGGCCGGCCGCGCGGCGGCGGACGCCGAGGTGGTCGGCCCCGCGCCGGGCGTCGCGCCCGTGGATGGGCTCAGCGCCGCCGATCTCGCGCTGCGGGCGCGCGTCGAGGCCACCGTCGCCCGCAACCTCGCCGACGCGGACTTCGGCGTCGAGCAGCTGGCCCGCGCGCTGGCGTTCAGCCGCCGCCAGCTCCTCCGTGAGGTGCAGCGCGTGACCGGCCAGAGCCCGAGCGATCTGCTGCGCGCGCGCCGTATGGAGGAGGGGCACCGCCTGCTGGTGGAGGGCGAGGTGAGCACCGTCGGCGAGGCCGCCGCGCACGTCGGCCTGAGCCTGCCCTACTTCTCGCGCACCTACACCGCCTGGTACAAGCGAGCGCCGAGCGATCTGCTGCGGCGCGGTCGGGTGTGAGGGGTCGTGCCCCTCAGAGGGTCAGCTCGTCCTCGAAGGGGTAGACCGAGAGCCGCTGGACGCCGTCCCGGGTGACCAGGACCTGCTCCTCCAGCTTGACGCCCTCGGGGCCGCCGACCTCGCCCACATAGCTTTCGACGCACAGCATCATGTTCTCTTCAATCACGCCCTCGGCGGAGTGATCGTTCCAGTCGAGCGGGTGGACGATGTCGGGGTACTCGTCCACCAGACCGACGCCGTGCATGACGCAGGAGTAGCGCTGGGCGAGGAAGCGCTCCGGCACGCGGTAGACCTTCTCGGTGAGCTCGCGGAAGCTGATGCCCGGCCGAAGGAGCGCGATGTTGTGCTCCAGCTCCTCGCGGGCGATGGTGTAGAGCTCCTTCTGGTAGGCCTTCGGCTTGCCGGGCCCGCAGTGGAAGGTCCGCGAGATGTCGCAGCAGTAGCCGAAGGGGCCGATGACGTCCGTGTCGAAGGCCACCAGGTCGCCCACGCGGATGAGCTTCTCCCCACACTCCTGGTACCAGGGGTTCGTGCGGCCGCCGGAGGTCAGGAGCCGGGTCTCCATCCACTCGCCGCCGTGCCGGTGGTTCACGTCCGCCAGGATGGCCCAGAGGTGCTGCTCGCTGATCCCGGGGCGGAGCGCCTCGCGCATGGCGGCGATGCCCGCCTCGCACACCGAGACCGAGATGGACATGCAGGCGATCTCGTCCTCGCTCTTGATCACCCGCGCCGCCTCGAGGACGGCCTGGCCGTCACAGATCTCGACCCCCCGGCTGTGCAGGGGCAGGAAGCCCATCGCGCCGAGGCGATCGACCGCAAGGCGGCGGTTGGAGCCGCAGTGCGTGCGCAGCAGCTCGTCGATCTCGTCGGCCCAGGGCTGGGTCGCGGCCGCGACCTTGTCGCCGTTGGTCTCGTAGTACCAGTTGCGGGAGGGGCGCACCTCCGTGACGCCCTCGGGCAGCCAGCCCTTCAGCGGGCCCGACTCCTTGTCGAAGAGGATCACCGGTCCGTTCGCCGTGACGAAGGCGTAGCGCGTCGGGTAGTGGCCCGTGAAGACCGCCATGTTGCGGGTGCCGGTGGCGTAGCGGATGTTCGCCATGTCGTAGAGCAGAGCGGCGCCGATCTCGCGGCGCTCCAGCTCCGCCCGCACGCGCGCCAGCCGATACCTGCGCATCCGAGCCATGTCGATCTGGTGCTCGAAGTCTTTCAGGCCGCTCCCGGGGGTCCTGCGCGCGATGTGCTGAGGGTCGATCGCCATGGAGGGTCTCGTGCGTTGGGGGGGGGCTTCGAGCCGCCCGATGCCGTCCACGCGTCGGCGCACCGGGTAGGCCCTTTCACCGTAACCCGGCGTGAAGGGCACGATGCACCTGCTATTTGTCCTGGCGGGACTTTGTCTTGCCGGACGGGGACATCGTCGCGGGCGGGTCCCTGCACACGCCCCCGCGCGTCGTACGGTCCTGGGCCGAGGAGCCCCCATGCACCCGACCCCATCCA
>CAZKWG010000347.1:0-8171 GCA_964556105.1 uncultured Enterobacterales bacterium
GTCTGGCGTCGGTGCGGCGCTCGCTGGCCTGGGCGAGCCTGGGCCAGGAGCATGCCGCGCAGGCGCGCTATCTGGGCGCCAACTGCGCGCGGCTGGTTGCGCAGGTGCTGGGCGAGCCGGAGCTCCCCGAGGCGCTCCGTGGCTCCCTCGTGCGCGCGGTCGAGATCCTGGAGGGGCTGGACGGGCTCGCCGCGGAGCAGCGGCTGGAGGCCGTGCTCGCGGCGGGAGAGGCCATCGACGCCGTGCTCCCGCGGGCGCAGGTCGGCGCCTCCTCGAGCGTCGGCGAGCTGAACCCGCTGGCGCGGCTCCTGGTCCCGCAGGAGGACGGCAGCAGGACGGACGAGCGCCCCGCGCGCGCCCCGGAGCCCAGCCGCGCCCAGGACGCGAGCCGGACCAGCGCTCCGCCGCGGGAGCCCCGACCCGCCGAGGCGCCGCGAGAGACGAAGGTCGTGGACGCCCCGCGGGAGGCGCGACCGGCCGAGCCCGTGGACACGCGCACGCCGCTGACGCACCCGGCAGGGGGCGGCGCCGCCATCGCCACGCTCGGCGTCTCGGCGGAGCACGTCGCGGCCTTGGAGGTCGCGGGGATCTGCACGGTCGCCGACCTGCTGCTGAACCCGCCCGTCAGCTTCGAGCGCCCGACGCAGCTCGACCTGGACGATCGCGACAAGGACGGACAGATCGGGGTGTTGCGCGGGCGGGTTCGCACCCACTGCCTGCGCTTCGTGGGCGGGCGTCGCAGCGCGGAGCTGACGCTGCAGGTGGGCGAGCACAGCGTCCGCTGCCGCTGGCAGGACCGCCTGCCGCCGCGCGCCGCGGCCTGGGCTCCCGGGAACGAGGTCGGCCTGGTCGGCGCCCTGACGCGCGAGGGCGAGCTGCTCATCCTGGACGAGGCGGAGCCGGTGGGCGTAGACGGCCGCGGTAGCGGCTGGATGCCCATCTACGCGATGGAGGGGGTGGAGGATCCCGCGATGCGGGACGCCGTCGCCGCCGCGCTGCAGCGCGTGATGGGCGAGGTGAAGGATCCGCTCTCCGACGAGCTCCTGGCGCTCCACCGCCTGCTGCCGCTCGACGAGGCGCTGCGCGACGCGCACTTCCCGGCGAACCCGAGCGCGCGGGGGCGCCATCGCCTGGCCTTCGAGGAGCTCCTCGGCGTGCAGATCGCGCTGAGCCGCCGCCTCGGGCGTGGGCAGGGCGAGCGCGGCGCCGTCCACAAGGCGCTGCACTCGCTGGTGGGCCAGCTGCAGGTGCAGTTCGGGCTCGCCCTGGACGACGAGCAGGAGGCGGCCTTCGCGGAGATCCGGAGAGATCTGCTGCGTCCGACGCCGATGGTGCGCCTGCTGGAGGGCGATGTCGGCACGGCCAAGGGCCTCGTCGCCATGATGACCGCCGTGCTGGTCGCGGAGAACCGCTCGCAGGTGGCCTTCATCGCCCACGACGCGGCGGCGGCGGAGCGGCAGTACCTCTTCGCCGAGCCGATGCTGCGGGCGGTGGGGATCAAGTCCATCGTCGTGGGCGAGAACGTCAACCACGCGGGCGCGGACGCGATTCGTCGCGGGGAGGCGGCCATCGTCTTCGGCACGCCGCGCATGGTGACCAGCGAGCTGGAGTGGCGTCGCCTCGGGCTGGTGGTGGTGCTCGAGCACACGGAGCTGGGGACGCTGCTGCCCCATCAGCTCGACGCGCGCGGGCCGCGCCCGGACCTGCTCGTCGTCTCGGCGGGCCCGATGCCGCCGTCGCTCCTGCTCTCCGCCTTCGGCTCCTTCGAGATCTCGGCCATCCGCCGGTCGCAGCCGGTGCAGGCCACCGCGCGGGTGTTCCAGTCGGGCGAGCGCGAGGCGGCCTACGAGATCGTCCGCGAGCACGTCCGGGCCGGTCGGACGGCGCTGGTGGTCTTCCCCGTGCGCGATGGGCGCGACCTGCTCTCGCGCGAGGACGCCAGCCGGGTGTCCGAGGCCCTGCGCACGGACTTCCTACCGGACGCGCGCGTGGGCGTGTTCAGCTCGGAGATGAGCCGCGAGGAGCGGGCCCGCGTCTTCGACGACTTCCAGCACCACCGCGTAGATGTCCTGCTCTGCACGACGATGATCGAGGACGGGCCTCCCGTCCCGACCTGTACGCTGGTCGTGGTGGAGCACGCCGACGCCTATGACCTCATCCGGCTTCACCGCCTTCGCGGCCACGTCGCCACGGGCAAGCGCCCTGGGCAGTGCCTGCTGGTGCTGTCGGACTCGCCGAGCCCTCACGGCGAGCGGCGGGTCCATCGCCTGGCCAGCGAGGCGGCGCGGCTCGAGCTCTCGGACGACGATCTCGGCGCGCCCGGAGGGCCGCGGGTCACGGCGGCGGCGGCGGCGATCGAGGCGCCCTCCCTGGCCTGGGCCGAGTTCCCCCGCGATCGAACGCTGCTGCTCGAGGCCCGCGTGGAGGCCATCCGGCTGCTGCGGGAGGACAACACCCTGCGCAACCACCCGGGGCTGCGACGGATGATCAGCGACCGCTGGCCCGAGCTGCTCGGCGAGGCGCCGCCGGCCCAGGCGAACGCCGACACGATGCGCGGGCGCCGCCGGAAGCGTCGGCGTCGGCGTCGCTAGATGCGCGCGCCACGCGACCCGTTAAAGAGCGTCCATGCCTCGTGCCTCGCACTCCGTCGAGATCGACGCGCCTCCAGCGCAGGTGATGGCGGCGTTGACGGACTTCGCCTCCTACCCGAGCTTTCTGCCCGAGCTGGAGGCCGCCGAGGTGCTCCGCCAGAGCGCGGACGGCTGGGAGGTCCGCTTCCGCCTGCAGCTGATCCGCGATCTGGGCTACACGCTTCAGCTCACGCGATCGGGCGAGCGCTTGCTGCGGTGGACGCTCCTGGAGGGCGTCTTCAAGTCCAACGAAGGCGGCTGGACCTTGACGCCGCTCGACGGCGGCGCCCGCACGCTCGCGCGCTACGAGATCGACGTCTCCGTCGGGATCTTCGTCCCAGGCAACATCGTCCGCTCGCTGGTCGACCGCACGCTGCCCGACACCCCTCGCCCGCTTCAAGGCCGAGATCGAGCGGCGCGCCGCGGTCTGAGCCTCCGCCCTACTTGGCGCTCAGGGCCAGGGGCTGCTCGCCGCCGAGGCGTTCGCGGAGGAAGCGCTCCAGCCGGTGGTGGATGGTCTGCGGCTGCTCGATCAGCGCCGCGTGGGTGGCGCCGCCCAGCACGAGCAGCTCCGCCCCAGGGATCATGCTGCAGACCCGCCGGCTGCAGGCCACCGGCGTAAAGGTGTCCCCGTCGGCGGCGATGACCAGCGTGGGAACGTCGATCCGCTGGAGATCTTCCCAGGCGGAGTGATTCTGCGCCTCGAGCACGCAGCCGAGGAAGACGCGCAGGTCCATGCGGGCGAGGTGGTCCAGATAGTTCCGCAGGTCCTCGGGGCGGGTGTAGTGCGGGTCCATCATCTTCGCCTTGAGGCCGATGGTCTCGGCCATCGGCGTCTCGAGGAGGGGCCGCATGATGGCGTTGGTCGCGCGCCCCAGCGACATGGCGAGCCCGCGCACCCTGGCGAAGACGCGGGGGGAGCCGGACCAGCCGAAGAAGGTGTCGAGGACGTGACCGGCGGTGCCCTGGAGCAGCACGAGGGCCCCGACGCGCTCGGGGTGGCGGCGCCAGGCCTCGAGGATGACCTGACAGCCCATGCTGTGCCCGAGGAGGACCACCGGCTCCGCGCCGCCGCGCACCGCGTCGAGCACCAGGATCAGGTCATCGGCATGTCGGGCCACGCTCAGGTCGGTCAGCTCGGGGTCCAGCCGCAGATCGCTCTTCCCGTGGCCACGATAGTCCCAGGTCACCACCGTGTAGCGGTCGGCGAAGTGCTGCCGCAGGTACTTCCAGAAGAAGGTCCCCACGCCCACGCCGTTGCAGCAGGCCATGACGGGGCCATGCCCCACCGCGCTCCAGTGGAGCTGCACGCCATCCGGGGTCTTGACGAATCCGGACCTGCCCATGTCACGAGAGGCGAAGCTGCGCATCTTGACCTCGTTATCTCGTACCCTACTTCGTCCTACCCTACCTCACAAGGTTGCTGGTAGCCTGTTCGCAGCGAGCAGATCGCAGCAGTGAGCACAGAGTGGAGCGATGAAGGACCGTCCGAGGCCAGAAACCCCCGAGCCCTCCTCGCCCGTCCATGAGCAGCTCGCGACGTTTCATCTCTCGCGTCGCGCGCTGGTGGTGTGCGTCGTGCTGCTCGGCGCGTTGTGGCGCCTCTTTCTCATGGGGCGCTACGCCGGATGGGAGGAGAGCGACTACGGCGATCTGGCGATGATCCGGGGCGTGCTGGACGCGCGCTTTCTCCACTACGACATGAACCACCTGCCTGGCTACTACGCGCTCGGGGCGCTGGTGCTGGCCTTCGTCGGCGACACCGTCATCGCCGCCAAGGCCACGAGCCTCGCGGGCGGGCTGATCGCGCTGGGGCTCGCGGTGGCGCTGGCGGATCGGGTCTTCGGTCGCGCGGTCGCCGCGCTGGCGGGTCTCGTCCTGGTCTTCCAGCCGGAGTTTGCGCTCTATGCCGCGTCTTCGCTGCGCGAGCCCGTCTACGCCGCGGCGGTGATGGGCTGCCTCAGCGCCCTGGCCTCGGAGCGGATGGGCCTGGCGAGCCTCTGCGCCGCGGGCGCCTTCCTCATCCGCATGGACGGGGCGGTGGCCCTGCTTCCCGTGCTCGGCGTCCACGCCCTGGGTCGGCTGCCGCGCGTCCCGCGGCTGGTGCAGGCCACGGTCCCGATCGCGCTCACCATCCTCGCCTGGTCCGCCTACTGCCGCTGGGATCACGGCACCTTCCTGTTCTGGTCGCACGCCGTGGCGGTGAACATCGAGACGGGGCTGGGGGCGGAGGCGGAGGGGCCTCTGGCCTGGTGGAGCCGCGGCCTCACCGTCGCCGCCGGGCTCGCCGCCTGGGTGTTGCCCGGTCGCATCGGCTGGGCGGTCTGGGGCGGGATCCTGCTCGGGCTGGTGATGGCGCCCTGGCGCGCGCACGGCATCCGGCGCACCTGGGCGCTCGCCGCGCTCACGATGGCCGGCACCTGGGCGGGGATGGGGCTCACCGCCCAGCATCACTGGGATCACAACCTGTACTGGAAATGGCTGCACGGAGTCATCCCTGTGGTGGTTCCCGTGGGCGTCGCCGGCCTGCTCCAGGGCGTGGGGCGCCTGGGGGCCGCGCTGGGCCCCTGGGGGCGCCGCGTCGTGCTGGCCGCGGCGATAGGGCAGGCGCTGCACGCGGAGCTGGTCGAGACCCGTCGCCAGGTCGATCTCTCCAAGGAGCTCTACGCGCCGCAGGTCGCGCTCGCCCGCTGGATCGAGGAGAACGTCCCCGAGCGGACGCCGATGATCCTGGACAACATCCCGTCCTGCTGGATCGAGCGGAACCCGAACGAGCGCCCGATGACCAGCTGGATGGACGTGCCGACGCCCGCTGGCGACGGGCCCGCCTTCGCCGCGTGGCTCTACGCGGAGGGCGTCCGCTATGTGCTCTGGTTCCGGGAGGACTGGACCGAGGCGCCGCGCGTCGCGCCCTTCCTCGCGGAGGGCGGGCGCTGGGAGTCGGGCGGGCTGGTCCTCGAGGAGGTCGCCCGCGAGGACGCCTATGGCTGGATCTTCTTCACCGTGACGCCCCGCGGTCAGGCTCCCCCGCCACGCCCGGAGCGGACACGTTAGAGTCCCGCGATGGAAGCGCTGAACCGCTCGCTGCTCTGCCTTGGCCTCCTCGTGATCGGCGCTGGCTGCCCGGACGAGAAGGGCGGCGGGGGCGGCGGCCACAGCGGCGGGATCGAGACGGGCGAGGGGCTCGTGGACAACGACGGGGACGGCTTCCTGGCCGGGGAGGACTGCAACGACTCCGACGCCAGCGTCAGGCCCGGCGTCCCCGAGGTGTGCGACGGCATCGACAACGACTGCGACGGCGCGGTCGATGACGGCATCGACAGCGTCTGGTACGCGGACGCGGACAGCGACGGCTTCGGCGATCCGAGCCAGAGCGTCGCCGCCTGCGCGCGGCCCGAGGGCGCCGTCCCCACCGGCACGGACTGCGATGACCAGGACCCCAGCGCCTTCCCCGGCGCCGCCGAGGTCTGCGACGGGCTGGACAACGACTGTGACGGGAGCCGCGACGAGGAGCTGGGGGAGGGGATCTGGTGGTACGCCGACGAGGACCAGGACGGCTATGGCGACCCGGACGGCCCCATGGAGGCCTGCCAGCAGCCCGAGGGCTACGCCGCCAACGGGCGCGACTGCGACGACGCCGAGGCGACCGTCTACCCGGGGGCCGAGGAGCTGAGCGGGGACGGGCTCATCAACGACTGCGACGCCTGCTGGGATGACGGGCTCTGCGCGCTGGAGGACGCCGCCGCGCGCCTGATCGGCGTCGTCGAGGACGGCGGCGCCGGCGCGGCCCTCGCCGGGCCGGGAGATCTGGACGGCGACGGTCGCCCCGACGCGGCGGTCGCGGCCCCTGGCGCGGAGGCGGACGGCGCGGCGCGGGCGGGCCTCATCTACCTCTACGCCGGGCGCTGGGTGGGCGACCGCACGCTGGACGAGAGCGCGGTCGTCCTGCTGGGTCCGCACGCCGAGGCGCGCGCGGGCGAGGCCCTGGCTGGCGGCGACCTGGATGGCGACGGCGCCGGAGACCTGATCATCGGCGCCCCCGGGCTGGAGGCGTCGGAGGCGGATCAGGGCGGCGTGTGGCTGGTCGAGGGGCCGCTGGCCATGGATCTCCCGCTGTCCGCCGAGCCGCATGCGGTGGGCGAGCGCCCCTCTGACGCGGCGGGCTCCGCCGTGGCGCTCAGCCTGGACCTGGACGGGGACGGCCTCGGCGCGGTCGCCGTCGGCGCGCCGCGCTGGCCCGAGCTCGACGACTATGGCGCCGTATATGTGCTCTCCTCGGACGAGGTCACGGGAGACCTCGCCGAGGCGCCGGGCCGCTTCGAGGGGGTGGACTTCGGCGACGCGGCGGGCTCGGCCGTGGCGCTGGGGGACCTGGACGGGGACGGCCTCGACGATCTCGCGGTCGGCGCGCCGGGGGAGGACAGCGGCGGGCGGGACGCGGGGGCGGCGCGCGTGCTGCTGGACGTCGCGCGGGCCGGCGGGCTCGAGGACGCCGACGGCATCTGGGTGGGCGAGGACGCGAGCGACGGGGCGGGCACAGCCCTCAGCCTGCAGGATCTCGATGGCGACGGGCGCGCTGATCTCGCCGTGGGCGCCCCCGAGCGCGCCGCCGCCGGGGACCGCGCAGGGGCGATCTACATCCTCTCGGGGCCGGCGGACGCGGCGGACTCGCTGGCCGCGGCCAGCGCGGCGCTGGCGGGTGAGGACGACGGCTGCACCCTGGGGGCGGCGCTGGCCGCGGGGGGCGACATCGACGGCGACGGGATCGGCGACCTGCTGGCGGGCGAGCCGGGCTGCGAGGCGGGCGACCCCGACACGGGCACCGCCCTGATCCTGCCCGGCCCGCTCGCGGGCGACCGCGACGTGGGGGACCTGGGGGTGCGCTGGACGGGCGAGTCGCGCGAGGACGGCGCCGGGGCGGCGGTCGCCGGCCTGGGCGATCTGGACGGCGATGGACGCGCGGACCTGCTCGTCGGCGGTCCGGGCAGCGCGGCGGGGAGCGCCGATGGAGGGCTGGTCTGGCTGGTCTACGGCGTGGGGCTGTGAAACCTGGGGCCGCAGGCGCTTGACGGCTCGCGATGGGTCGAATACATGTGCGCGACCCTGGGGATGTAGCTCAGCTGGGAGAGCACCGCGTTCGCAATGCGGGGGTCAGGGGTTCAATTCCCCTCATCTCCACCAGCTTCGGAGCCCGCGGCCAACACCGCGGGCTTCGTTGTTTCTGGGCGCTGCGATCCTGCGCCGTCCGAGGCCCTCCGAGGCCCTCAGTCCAGCCCGCGCTCTTCCAGATCGTCCTCGTCCAGGCCGAGGAAGTGTCCGACCTCGTGGAAGAGGGTGATGCGCAGCTCCTCGATGAGCTCGCTGCGGCTCTCGGCGTGCCGCTCCAGGTTCTTGCGGAAGAGGGTGATCGTCCCGGGGAGCTGGCTCCAGGGGTCCTGCAGCGAGCGGTCCTGCAGCGAGGTCCCGCTGAAGAACCCGAGCAGCTCGAGCGGGCTCGCCGGTGGGTCGAGCTCACCGCGATCACCCACGATGCTTGGCCGC
>CAZKWG010000348.1:0-8161 GCA_964556105.1 uncultured Enterobacterales bacterium
GACAATCCGAGCGCACGAACGACAACGCGATTCTCGCCGCGATTGAATTGACGCTCATCAAAATGGCGCGCGGCGGGATGTACGATCTGGCGGGAGGCGGCTTCTCCCGCTACTCGGTGGACGAGCGCTGGGCCGTCCCGCACTTCGAGAAGATGCTCTACGACAACGCCCAGCTCGTCCCGGTCTACACCGACGCCTGGAAGCTGACGGGGAAGGCCCGCTACGCGCGCGTCGTCCGCGAGACCCTCGACTACGTGCTGCGCGACATGACCGACCCGGAGGGCGGCTTCTACGCGTCCGAGGACGCCGACAGCGAGGGCGAGGAGGGGCGCTACTACAGCTGGACCCCGCGCCAGCTCCGCGAGGTATTGGGCGTCTTCGACGGGACGCGCGCCGCCGTGCTGCTCGAGGTCACCGACAGCGGCAGCTTCGAGCACGGCACCAGCGTGCTGCGCCTGGAGAGCCTCTGGGAGTCCATGTCCGAGGCCGATCAGGCCCTGTTGGACCGCGCCCTTCCCCGGCTATGGGAGGCCCGCGCCAGCCGCGTGCGCCCCGGTCGCGACGAGAAGCTGGTCACCGCCTGGAACGCCAGCATGATCTCCGCCTTCGCCCGCGCTGGCGCCGCCTTTGGCGAGGCCCGCTGGATCGAGGCGGCGGCCAAGGCGATGCGCTTCCTGCTGGGCGCCGCCGTAAAGGACGGCCGCCTGCTGCGGCTGGCCCGCGCGAACCGCCCGCTGCCCGGCTTCCTGGACGATCACGCGCTCACGGTGCAGGCGCTCATCGATCTCTACGAGGCCGACCTCAACTCACAGTGGATCCGCGAGGCGCTGCGCCTCGCCGACCAGACCGTCGCCCTGTTCTGGGATGACGCCGACGGCGGCTTCTTCTACACCGGCACCGACGCCGAGCCGCTGGTCACCCGCAGCAAGCACATGCTGGGCGGGGCGGAGCCCTCGGGCAACGGCGTGGCGGCGCTGGCCTTCCTGCGCCTGGACGCGCTGTGCGGGCGGGCCGATCTCGGCGTCCTGGCGGAGCGGGTGCTGCGCTCCTACCAGGCCCTCCTCTCGCGGGCGCCGCGCGCCATCGGGGTGGAGGCCATCGCCGGGGCCTGGCGCTCGGGCGGCACGATGGAGCTCGGGCTGGTCGGGCCCGAGGGCAGCCCGGCCACCGACGCCCTCCTCTCGGTGTTCCGCGCGAAGTATCTCCCCTTCGCGGTGCTGGCCGCGCCTGGCCCCAGGGGCGGGCGCGACCTCTTCCCCTGGATGGAGGGCCGCGGGCTGCTCGACGGTCGTCCCTCCGCCTGGCTCTGCGAGGGCGGCGCCTGTCGCCTGCCCACCTCGGACGCGGGGGAGCTGGACGCCCTCCTCGACGAGGCCGCGCGCCCGCGCCGCGAGCACACCGTCAGCGGTCGCGACCGAGCCCCCAACCTCCCCGCCGCGCGCGAGAGCTGGCTGAACACCGAGACCCCGCTCACCCTGGACGCGCTGCGCGGCAACATCGTCGTTCTGGACTTCTTCACCTACTGCTGCATCAACTGTATGCACGTCCTGCCCGAGCTGGCCGCCATCGAGGATCAGTTCGCCGGCCAACCGGTCGTCGTCATCGGCGTCCACTCCGCCAAGTTCACGGCCGAGAAGATCTCGTCCAACGTCGCGCGCGCCCTGCGCCGGCACCATGTCCGACATCCGGTCGTGCTGGACCCGAGCCATGCGCTGTGGGAGCAGTACACCGTCAACGCCTGGCCCACCATCGTGGTGCTGGACGCCGAGGGGCGGATCGCCTGGCGCCAGTCCGGTGAGGTGGAGCGGGCGCAGCTCGCCGCGCGGGTGGAGCAGCTCCTGGACGAGGGGCGCGATCGCGGCGTGTTGGGCGCGCCGGTCTGGCGTGTGCCCGCCACCGCCTCGACCGCGGCCCGCCTCTCGTTCCCGGGCAAGGTCGCCGTCTGGCCGGACAACCAGCTCCAGGCCAGCGGCGCCGATCCCTTCGCCGCGGGAGCGCGCCTGTACATCGCCGACAGCGGCAATCACCGCGTGCTCGAGGCCGCCCTCGTCCAGGGCCCGGACCGCTGGCCGCGCGCGGAGGTGCTGCGGGTCTTCGGCGACGGTCAGCCGGGTCTAGCGGACGGATCGGCGGAGACCGCTCGTTTTCGAGGGCCGCAGGGCCTGGCCCGCTTCGGCGACACCCTCTGGGTGGCGGACACCGAGAACCATGCGCTGCGGGCGATCGACCTGAGCACGGGCGCGGTGCGCACGGTGGCGGGCACCGGGGAGCTGGGCCGCGGGCGGGCCGGCGACCCGACGAAGCCGCGGCGCATGGCGCTGCGCAGCCCCTGGGATGTCGCCGTCACCGCCGACCGCAGCAACGGCGGCGAGGCGGGCGCCGTCTTCGTCGCGATGGCGGGCACCCACCAGCTCTGGATCTACCTGCCTCGCCAGGATCATATGGGGCCCTTCGTCGGCAGCGGTCGCGAGGATCACGAGGACGGCCCGCCCACCGAGGCGGCGCTCGCCCAGCCCTCGGGCCTCTCGCTCTACGGACGCTTCCTCTTCATCGCCGACAGCGAGGTCAGCAGCCTGCGCGTCTTCGATCTCCAGGAGAACGTGGTGGGCACGCTGGTCGGCGGCGGCCTCTTCGACTTCGGTGACGTCGATGGCGAGCCGGAGCAGGCCCGCCTTCAGCACCCGCTGGGGGTCGCCGTGCTGGGGGACACGGTCTACGTGGCCGACACCTTCAACAACAAGATCCGCTCCATGAGCCTGTCCGAGGGCCAGCTCCGCACGCTGGTCGGCGGAGACCCCGCCGTGCTCTCTGAGCCGGGTGGTCTGAGCGTCGTCGGCGACTGGCTGATCGTCGCCGACACCAACCACCATCGCCTGCGCGCCGTGCACCGCCGGAGCGGCGAGATCCGAGATCTCCCGCTCGCGGGTCTCGAGAGAGCGGGCTAAAGATCGGGCGAGGTTCGCATGATTACGCGCTTCCGGGTCGAGAACTACGCCTGTCTCGCCGATGTGGAGATCCATCCCGGACAGGTGACCCTGTTGAGCGGCCGCAACGGCACCGGCAAGACCGCGCTGGCGCTGGCCCTGGACCACCTGCTGGAGACGGTGCGCGAGGGCGTGGCGATGGAGGAGCTCTTCTCGCCGCAGATGAGCAGCGCCTGGAGCGACCGACCCGATCAGCGCTTCGAGCTGGACCTCGAGACCCATGACCTGCGCTGGAGCTACCGCTGCGTGGCCGAGCGTGTGGCCGAGCGCAACCCGCCGGATCGGCTGCAGGAGCGGCTTCTGCGCGACGGCGAGCCGATCTACGTGATGCGCAACGGCCGCGCGGCCTGGGCGCAAGAGGACTGGGTGCTGCCCGCGCCGTGGATGCCCGCGCGCCCTGCCTCCCTGATCCCGGGTCTGGTCGGCTCTGGCTGGGACCAGGGCCGACCGTTTTACGACCATCTTCGCCGCGTCTCCTGGTACGGGATGTTTCAGCCCGACCCCTTCGAGCAGGGGGAGAACGAGGAGCGCATCCTCGACACCTGGACCTTGAACTTCCCCGCCTGGTACCGGTACATGGCGCGCACCCGGCCCGAGGCCACCGCCGCCTTCCTCGACGACCTGCGCGGCGTCCTGCCGGGCGCCGTCTCGCTCCGCGACCCCCTGCGCCCGCACGAGCTCCAGCTCGTCCTGCGCCGACCGAGCCAGTCGGACACGATCGCCTTTCGCCTCGACCAGCTCTCGAGCGGCGAGCAGAAGCTGGTCGTGCTCTACGCGCTGCTGCACATCGAGCTCGAGCCCGGCGTCCTGCTCTGGCTGGACGACCCGGTGAGCGGTCTGTACGGGCCGGACGCCCGACGCTGGCTGACCCGCCTGGGCGACAAGGTCCGCGCCGAGGGCGCGCAGCTCATCCTCTCCACCCAGCACCCCGAGGTCGGCGAGGCCCTGCTGCCCGACGTCACCGTCACGCTGGACCGACCGGAGGGAGGCCCCACGCGAGCGAGGACGCAGCTCGCCGCGAGCGACACGCTGCGGGCGACGCTCTGATCCGCTGGTCCGTCTGCTGGAGCGCGCATGAACCACGCTGAGCTGAGAAGCAGACTCCTCGCCCTGGCCTGGGCCACAGAGGACTTTCCCTTTGGCCCGGAGGCGGCCGTCTACCGGGTCGGCGGCAAGATGTTCGCCCTCGTGCCGCAGGATGTGGCGCGCGTGGCCATCAACCTGAAGTGTGATCCCGAGCGCGCCATGGTGTTGCGCGCCACCTGGACCGCCGTGACCCCGGGCTACCACATGAACAAACGCCACTGGAACACGGTGACGCTCGGTGGGGACCTGCCCGATGAGGCCCTGGACGAGCTGATTCTCCACTCCTACACGCTGGTCCGCGCCAGCTTGACGAAGAAGGAGCTGGCGGCGTTGTTCGCGCTCTGAGGCTGCTACTGCCCGCAGAGCTGCTGCATCGCCAGGCCGTCCCGCTTCAAGCCCAGCACGTAGGCGCCGTCCTCTACGCGGAGGTGGTCGATGCTGTCCAGCAGCATCGCGAAGTTCGCGTCCTTGGCGCGCTCGTTGGCCAGGCTCTGGTTGGCCTGCTGCGTGAGCTGCTGGCCGGCGACGAAGCTGGACCAGTCGTGCTCAGAGACGATGACGCGGCTCAGGCGCATGTCGGTGAACCAGCCCTGCTGGATGGCGAAGGCGCCCTGAAGCTGGAGGTTGAAGTAGCGGGGCGGGGCGTTGTCGGTGGCGACGGACAGCTCGAGCGAGCCCTCGTCGCCCGACGCCCCGACGCGCAGGACGGTCAGGTCGGGCTTGCCCTCGCCGAGGACCAGGCGGGCCACGGCGTCGGGCTCCATCTTCGCCTCGCCGGTCACCGCGAGCATCGCGCAGACCCCCGCCCGCTCCAGCGCGCCGACGACCGGCTTCGGCTCTGTGGTGGGGCCGGGGAGCGGCGCGTCCGAGAGGAAGTAGGCCAGCAACATCTCGGGAAAGAAGCGCAGGCTGATGAAGCCGCCGCAGCAGCAGAGGATCGCCAGCAGGGCCATGCAGCCCAGCCCCTTCAACAGCCAGCCACCGCCCGAACCTTCCTTGCCCATGATCCTGCTCCCGTCGCCTCCGCCGGAGGCCGCGACAAGGTAGCGCGTCGGCTCGGGTCCTGTCCAGCGAGCGTCGCTCTGTAACAGACGGGGGCGCCGCCTGTCTGCACCCAATGCAGGCCGCTCGGGTCAGCGCGCGAGGCCCCCCTTCAGCCCGCGCAGGCCGGGTCGGAGGCGATGTCGTCTTCGCTGACGGGGACGAGATCGCCCGCCGTGCCCTCGGCGATCATGTCGCGGGTCAGGAAAGGGATGCAGAGCGGCTCGCTGTCCGAGGGGCAGGGGTTGCAGAACGCGAACCCGGTGGCGGCGATGAAGTCGCAGAGGCAGTCGTCGTCCGAGCCGTCGCACCCCGCGAGCGACCCCAGCTCGGGCACGTCCATGAGGTCGCGCGTGTCCAGGATCCCCTCCAGGCTCAGCTCGGTGATGCCGAGCCCATCCGGCGTGAAGGTGCCGCTCAGGGTGAGCCCGTAGAGAGGCACCTGCGCCGTGTCTGGGCCGGCGTACCAGGGGAAGAGGCTCATCGTGTCCGCGGGGCCGGCCACGAAGGCTGGGGCGCTCGAGAAGTCGGCGGCCGGCAGGTCCGTGGTCAGCAGGCAGGTGTCCTGCGCCTCTCCGCGCTCCTCGCTCAGCGCGCCCAGCAGCGTGAGCGCGCCGTCCTCGTGGGCCGTGACGGCGAGGAGGAGCTGCTGGGTGAGCAGCGAGCTGAGGACGCTCCCCAGGGCTGGAGGTGTGACGAACTCGCCTGAGCTCAGGTCGATCATCCAGGCGTGGTCCAGCAGCGGGTCCTCAGGCGTCTCGACGCTCGTGTCGCCCGTCTCTCCCGGCTCCGAGGTCTCCTGTGTGTCTGAGGTGTCTGCGGTGTCGGTCGGCACCCCCGTGTCCGTCGGCACCCCCGTGTCGGTCGTGTCGGTCGTGTCTCCAGGCGTGGTCGGGTCCTTCTTCGCGGCGTCTCCCGCGCATGCCGCCAGCAGCGCCAGCAAGATGGGCCCTGTACTCTGTGTCTTCGTGTTCATCGCTACCTCCCGAGCCGGCGTTGGTCTCCTCCGCGCGCTCCTGCACAGCATGGCAGATCCTGGAGGCGGGCGCATGTGTAGAGAGGGAAGGGTACAGATGTGTACAATTGGATACAATATAGGAGGGCGTCGCCCCTGTACGCCGCCCAGGTTTCGTGGCACGCTGTCTTCGTGGAGGAGACATGAGCACGATCCGGATCCTGACCCTGCCGCTGCTGGTCGCCTGCGCGCGGGGCGCCAACGACAAGACCCCCACAGACAGCGACGCGCCGGAGATCACCCACGACCCCGCTCAGGGCGACGCCGTCGTGTCCCAGGGGGCCTGCCTCGGCTCGCCCTATCGGCCGGAGCCGCCCGACCCCGACTCGGGCGAGCCGTATGAGGCGCACCCCAGCCTGACGGCGACGGCCGAGGGGAGCACGGTGTCCCTGGTGCTGGTCGAGACCACCATCAACTGCTGCCCCAGCCCCGCCGCGAGCTGGAGCCGCGCGGACAGCACCTACACCGTGACCGTGCTCAGCGAGACCGCCTCGGAGGCCTGCGGCTGCCTGTGCGTGATGGACCTCACCGTGCCGGTCACCGACGTGCCGGACGGGACCTGGACCTTCGAGGTCAGCCTGGACGGCTCCTCCTTCGGGAGCGCCGAGGTGGTCGTGGGCGGCTGAGCTCAGGCCGACGCTACAGGCCGCGTCGCGCCAGCCGGGGCAGGACGTCCTCCTGCCAGCTCCGCGCGAAGATCTGCCCGTATTCGTCGTTCTCCAGTAGGCCGGCTGCGCGCTCCTCCGGGCGGAGCGGCGGCGCGGGGGCGGGGGCGCGGTAGCCCTCGAAGGTCGCGCTCAGGTCGGGGAGCAGACGGACCACCAGGGCGCGGACGCCGGGGTCGAGGTCGAGGAGCGCGTCGAGCAGGTCCCAGCCGAAGCTGCGGTGGGCGGCCTCGTCGGCCAGGACGCGGTCGAGCACGGGCAGGACGGCGGGGTGGGTGGTCTGTCTGCGCATCGCGGCGAAGTAGGGGACGGCCAGGGTCTCGCCCAGGCAGTGCTCGCGCAGCGCCGCGCGGGTCAGGCTGGCCAGCGGCCCCTCGCCCGCGGGCAGGACGAGCTGCTCGGGACGGAGGTCTACCGGCTCGTCGGCTCCACCCAGCGCGACGAGGCAGGCGTGCGACAGCTCCGCGTGGTCCAGCTCGTCCCCCACGACCCGCGTCGCGGTGTGTAGAAGCGGCGCCGGCAGCCCGACCTGGATGCCCCAGGTGAGCACCTGCGCGGTGACGGCGGCGCTGCGGTACTCGGCCGCCACCCGTCGCGCCCACTCGGCGTGGACCCGCGGGCTCAGCGCTTCGACCCGCCGGAGAGATACGCGTCCCAGGCCGCCAGCAGCTCGGCCGGCTGGCCCTCGGGGCACTGCACCTGCGTGGCGCGTGGATCCACGCTGGCCGGCGTGTCCACGACGCGCCCGCCGGCCGCGGCGATGTCCGGCTCAGGAGGCCGCATCCCGCCCCGCCAGCTCTTGTAGCAGGCGAGCGGCTCGCGGGTGACGATCAGCACCGGAGAGGGCGGGTTGGTGGCGCCCTCCGGGTGGCCGGAGGAGACGGAGTCCCAGGTGGGGAGGTTCGCGTCTGCGGTCGGCGCTACCGGTGTCGGATCGACGGGCACGAGGTCCGGCGCCGGCGGGTTGCCGGTGGGGATCTGCTCGGGCGGACCCGCGGGCGGGACGTCGGGCGGGCTCTTCTGGCAGCCGGCGACGGTGAGGGCGACGCCGAGGACACGGATGAAGGGCGTAGGCATGACGTATTCTACCACGCCCAGCCGACGGCCGTGTGCAAGGCGGGGAAGAGGCCCTGGACGCCGTAGTCCGCGACGCTGTAGTGGATGAGCTGCACACCGGCGCCGCCCGAGAGCACCAGCCCCGGCCCGAGGATCCCGGTGTAGCCGACCAGCAGGCTGCCGTAGCCGCCGGGGCTCGTCGCGCGTTCAGGGGTCGCCGTCGTCACCACCGCGCCGACGCCGCGCGCCAGGACCCAGGCGCCCTCCGGCGCGGTCCCCGTGAGGTAGCGGCGCAGGCCCAGCTCGACGCCTGG
>CAZKWG010000349.1:0-8158 GCA_964556105.1 uncultured Enterobacterales bacterium
CGAAGGCCGCCAGCGCGAGGCGTCGCGCCTCGCAGACGGCGTCCTCGAGCTGGTCCGGGTCGTGGACGACGCGCATCCCCTTGCCGCCGCCGCCCGCGCTGGCCTTGACCAGGACGGGAAACCCGATGGCTGGCGCGGCGGACATCAACTCCTGGTTGGTGCCCGCCTCGGTGCCGGGAACGACCGGCACGCCCCTCGCCTGCATCCGCGCGCGCGCCGCCGTCTTGCTGCCCATGGCGGCGATGGCGTCCGGCGGCGGGCCGACCCAGACCAGGCCCGCGTCCAGCACCGCCTGCGCAAAGCCTGCGTTCTCCGAGAGGAAGCCGTAGCCGGGATGGATGGCGTCGGCCCCGGCGCGCCCCGCGGCCGCCACGAGCGCGCGGACGTCCAGGTAGGAGGGCACGCAGAGCGCGAGATCGCCCGCGTGAACGTGGCGCGCCCCCTCGTCCTGGGGCGTGTAGACCATGACCACGCGCGCGCCATGGGCCCGCGCCGAGCGGGCCACGCGGATGGCGATCTCTCCGCGGTTGGCGATCAGCAGCGTGTTCACAGGACTGTAACGCACGTTACACCTTTGTTACACTGAGACTCAATGCCGGAAGACGCCCCAGGAGGTCGTGCCCTGCACAGGCGCGTTGTGGCAGACGGCGAGCGAGATGCCCAGCACGGTGCGGGTGTCGGCGGGATCGATGATCCCGTCGTCCCAGAGCCGCGCCGTGGCGTACCAGGCGGTGCTCTCCATGTCGATCTTCACCCGCACGAACTCCTTCATGCTGGCGAGCTGCTCCTCGTCCACCGCGCGGCCGGTGCGCGCCGCCGCCTGTCGCTTGATCAGGTCGAGCACGCCGCTGAGCTGCTCGCCGCCCATGACGGCGATGCGGTGGTTCGGCCAGGTGTAGAGGAAGCGTGGGGCGTAGGCCCGGCCGCACATCGCGTAGTTCCCCGCCCCGTAGCTCGCGCCGATCATCACGGTGATCGCCGGGACGGTGGAGTTGCTGACGGCGTCGATCATCTTCGCGCCGGCGCGGATGATGCCCTCCTGCTCCACCTTGCGGCCCACCATGAAGCCCGTGATGTTCTGCAGGAAGACGAGCGGGATGTTCTGCTGGTTGCACAGGGCGATGAACTGCGCCCCCTTGTTGGCGCACTCGGCGAACAGCGCGCCGTCATTGCCCAGGATGCCCACCGGGAACCCGTGGATGCGCGCGAAGCCGGTCACCAGGGTGGGCCCATAGAGGGGCTTGAACTCCTGGAAGCGGCTGCCGTCCACGATCCGGGCGATCACCTCGCGCACGGGGAAGGGCACGCGGACGTCCGCGCTGGCGACCCCGCGCAGCTCGGCGGGGTCATAGCGCGGCTCATCCACGGGACCGGGGCTCTTGAGGGCTCGCGGGCTCAGGCTGCCGATGAGCGCGCGGCCCAGACGGATCGCGTCCAGCTCGTCCTCTGCGAGCAGATCGCAGAGCCCGCTCTGCCGCGCGTGCATCTCCGCGCCGCCCAGCGACTCCTCGTCCACCTCCTCGCCCGTCGCCATCTTCACCAGCGGCGGCCCGGCCAGGAAGACCTGCGCCTGGTTGCGCACCATCACCGTGTAGTCGCTCATCCCCGGGATGTAGGCCCCGCCCGCCGTGGACGAGCCGAAGACCAGGCAGACCGTGGGGATCTTCTGCTCGCTGCGGCGGCTGAGATCGCGGAAGCCCCGACCGCCCGGCACGAAGATGCGCGCCTGGTTCGGCAGGTCGGCGCCCGCGCTCTCGATCAGGCTCACCCCCGGCAGGCGGTTCTCCAGGGCGATCTCGGCGAGCCGGTTCGTCTTGAGCACGCCCGACTCGCTGACCGCCCCACCCTGCAAGGTGGGGTCGTTCGCCGTGATCACGCAGGGCGCGCCATGGATCAGCCCGATGCCTCCGATCAGCCCCGCGCCCGGGGTGCCCTCGTCCACCTCGAGCCCGGCGAGCGCCGAGATCTCCAGGAAGAAGCTGTCGCGGTCCAGCAGGCGCTCCACCCGCTCGCGCGGCGCCAGCTTCCCACGCTCCAGGTGGCGGGCCATGTACTTCGCCCCGCCGCCGGCCCGCGCGCGGGCGAGCTCACGGCCCAGGCGATCGAGCGCGACCTCCATCGCCGCCAGGTTCTGGCGAAAGGTCTCGGAGCGGGGGTCGATGGTGGAGCGGAGGGGGGTCACCGGCTCTGGATAACATCCCTTCCGGGGTAGAGGCTCGGGTTATGCTTTGGAGGCGAGGCAAGGATGCAACCATCGGCGATGAAGCAGGAGAAGCTCAGCTATGCGGAGTATCTGGCGCTGGAGGCCACGGCCGAGGAGCGTCACATCTTCTGGGATGGCTCGCGGCAGGCGATGTCGGGGGGAACCCTGAATCATTCGCTACTTGAGACGCAGCTGATCTTGATGCTCGGCTCCGCCCTCAAGGGCCGACCCTGCCGACCCTTCAGCGGAAATCGCCGCCTACGCTCCCCCGAGGAGCCAGATCGGGCTGTCTACGCCGATCTCTCCGTCATCTGCGGCAAGAGCCAGCCCCACCCCGAGGACCCGGACGCCACCACCAACCCCACCGTCGTCATCGAGGTCCTCTCGCCCAGCACCGAGGTCTTCGACCGCGGCAAGAAGTTCGCTTATTACCGCACCTTCCCCACGCTGCGCTCCTATGTGCTGGTGGCCCAGGACCAGGTCCTGGTGGAGCACTACTATCGCCAGGGCGAACGCTGGATGCTGGATCTGCTGGGGCCTGGGGAGCAGCTCGTGCTGCCGGAGATCGATGTACGACTGGAGGTGGATCAGATCTACCAGGACACGGAGCTGGGGGAGGCCGTCCGCCAGGGTTGAGGGCTCCGCCGACAGCTTAACCGGCGGAGCCTCACCCTGGACGGGCCTTCGCCCTACGGCACGCCGAGGCAGGCCGTGAAGTCGCCGCTGCCGCTCGTGGACTTCACCTGGATGCGGTAGGTCCCGGACGTGCCGCTGTAGGACAGCGACTCGGTGGACGTGCCGGAGGTCTTCGACTTCGCCACCGTGGCGAACTTGCCGTCCGAGCCCTTCTTCTGCAAGAAGACGTCGAAGTCGGTGCCGCTGTCGCCCGTGAGCTTGGCGGTGAACGTGCCCGAGCTGTAGGAGCCGCCGGACGACTTCACGTAGTACTTGTAGTTGCCGGCGCCGGTGAGCACGCCGGAGAAGGGGTAGTCGTAGCCGGTGCAGGTGCTGGTGTTGGCGGAGACGCCGACGCCGACGTGGGCCCAGGCGTTCATGACGGCCTTGTACTCGCTGCTGCCGGCCGTGTACAGATCGGTCGCGGCGTCCAGCCAGCCGTTGCGGGCGTCCTCGAAGTCGGTGCTGGCGCCGGAGTACTTCTTCAGCGCGCGGAAGGCGATGAGCTCGGCGGTGTCCTCGCCCACGCCGGTCATGGTGGTGCCGCCGTAGTCGGGGTGCTTGCCGCCCTCGGAGAGCAGGTAGTAGGCCAGCATGATGATGCCGGCGTTGGCATGCACGCCGCAGTAGTCCGCCGGATCGCAGTACAGATCGTCGTAGTGGCTGGTCGTGTAGCCGTCCTTGTTCGGATCGTTCATGTACCGCAGCGCGTCGCCGGACGTGCCCGGGGTGTAGGCGTCCTCGCCGATCTTCCACACCGCCGACACGTCGCCGTCCAGGTGGCGCTCGGTCATGGCGCCGAAGATGTCGGCGTAGCCCTCGTCGATGGCCCCGGGCTCACCGTAGTAGGTGAAGTTGGCCAGCGAGGCCGTCACGCCGTGGGTCATCTCGTGGCCGGTGATGTCCAGCGTGGTCAACGGGCCGAAGTAGTAGCCGTCACCGTCGCCGAAGACCATCTCGGCGCCGGTCCAGAACGCGTTGGCGTAGTCCGTGCCGTAATTCACGTACAGCGCGAGCGTGTCGTAGTCGCCCTTCAGCGAGGGCACGGTGCCCGGCCCGTCCGAGCCGTCCACGGCGTTCCAGCTGTGGATGTCGTCATAGTAGTCCTTGACGACGCCGGCGTAGTAGTGGGCGTCCACCGCCTCGCGCTGGGCGGAGCTGGTGAACGCCGTGTCCGTGTCGGAGACGTAGTAGGCGGAGCTCTCACCGCCAGCGAACGAGAACGTGCTGTAGGACTGCCCGGGGTGCTCCAGGTAGTAGCTGGTGTCGCCCGCGGGCTTGTAGATCTTCAGCGCGACGGTGCCGCTGTAGTTCGAGGTGCCGGTGCCGTCGGCGGTCTTCATGTTGGTCAGGCGCCAGAAACGTTCGCCCGTGTGCGCGTCCACGAAGATCACCGGCAGATCCGTGTCCGCCGTCCCGTCCATCCGACGCATGGAGACGCGCCAGGCCAGGCGGTCCTGACCTTCGTGCCGCACGACCCAGAGGTCGGCGCTCACGTCGTCGGTCAGCACGCCCCAGCCGCCCGCGTCGCCCACCGCGCGCTCGACGGCGTCGGCCTCGTCCACGGCGGGCGTGGTGTCCACGTCCAGATCGGCCAGGAGGTGGTCCGTGAGCGAGTGGAGCGCCCCGGTCTCGTCCAGGTGGACCAGCGCCTCGGCGCCGAAGACGGGCACGCCGTGGTGGTGCTGCTGCACCTTGAGATCGGCCATGCCCAGCTCGTCGATCTCCAGCCGCGTCGGCACCAGCTCGTGCAGCCCGGCCAGGCCGCGCGCCTCGACCAGGGGCGCGAGGTGACGGCTGGCCAGCGTGCGCGCCAGCTCCAGCTCGGCGGTCGAGCCGTCCCGGAACACGGGCGCCCCGCTCAGGTCCGCCTCGGGGTCCTCGACCGGGATCTCCGTCGTGCAAGCCGAGAGGTAGATGGGCAATGAGATCAGGAAGATGGGCAGCGCGCGGACGTACATTCTCAGGCCTCCTGCCAGGGGGTGTCGCGGGGTCCGGTGATGTTGTAGACCTGGGTGAAGCGGATCGGCGAGACGGCCTTGTCAAGCATCCTAGACAGGCGAATTCCCGGCCCAGGAGCAGATCAAACAGTCTTGTTGCGCGTGCCGCAGCGCCGGGCAGTGCTCGCGCCCGAAGAAGATGATCTGCAGGTGCAGCCGCTCCCAGTCCGCCTCGTCGAAGAGGGCCTTGAGATCGCGCTCGGTCTGCTCGACGCTCTTCCCCGAGGAGAGGCCCCAGCGCTGCGCCAGCCTGTGAATATGCGTATCGACAGGGAAGGCCGGGCGCCCGAAGGCGTGGCTGACCACGACGCTCGCGGTCTTGTGGCCGACCCCGGGCAGGGCCTCCAGCGCCTCCAGATCGTCGGGCACGACCCCGCCGTGGCGCTCCAGCAGGAGCCTGGAGAGGCCGACCAGGTTCTTCGCCTTGGTCGGCGCCAGCCCCAGCGTGCGGATGATCTCCAGCACCTCCTCGGGGCGCATCGCCGCCATCGCCTGCGGCGTGGGCGCGCGGGCGAAGAGCGCGGGCGTGACCTCGTTGACCTTCTTGTCCGTACACTGCGCGGACAGCACGACCGCCACGAGCAGCGTGAAGGGATCCCCGTGGTCGAGCGGGATCGGCGGCTTCGGGTAGAGCCCGTCCAGGATGGTCTGGATCCGCCTCGCCTTCTCCTTCAGCGCGGGAGCGGGCGCAGATCCACCCTCAGTTGATGTCGTAGGGCTGGGCGAGCGTGAACGGGGCGATGCGGGCATCGAAGCGGTCGCCCTCCGGCGTGGTCATCTGGTAGGTGCCGTGCATGGTCCCCGTGGGCGTCTTCAGCGAGCACCCCGAGGTGTAGCGGAAGGACTGGCCCGGGCGCAGGAGCGGCTGCTCGCCGACGACGCCGGGGCCGCGGACGTGCTCCTCCTTGCCCTCGGCGTTCGTGATGATCCAGTGCCGGCTCAGGAGCTGCACCGTGCCCGTCCCCTCGTTGGAGACCGTGACGTGGTAGGCGTAGACCCAGGTGCGCTTGGAGATGTCCGAGTGGTCCGGCAGGAATTGCGGCTGTACGCGCACGCGGACGCCCCGCGTGAGGGCCTCGCTGCTGCCATCGGGGAAGGTGCTCTCGCTCATGGGCCCTCGGATAGCCCGCTCTGGGGCGGGACGGAAGGGAAGATGGCGCCCGATCAGGCGATGAAGCAGAGCCCGTACACGCCGAGCCCGGTGATCGCCGTCATCCCCATCGCGCCCATGGTGATCGTCCCCCAGCGCCGGTGGTTCGCGCTGAACGCGCCGGGCGCGGGCGGGTTGGAGAAGCGGCGGAGGGAGACGACGAAGAGCCAGGCCCAGAGCACGGCCGAGCTCACCGCGAAGCAGAGGTGAACGGCCAGAAATCCGTACAGGAAGGTGCTCTCGTGAAAGGCGCTGCCGCCGCTGATCCCGTCCACGCCGCCCTTGATGCGGATGTAGACCTCGAAGAGCCCGATCACGACGGCGAAGATCGTCGTGAGCACGATCTGCGCCTTGCGGTGAGCGGCGAGCCGCCCCGTGCGCGCCAGCCAGCGCGATCCGAGGAGCAGGAAGGGGACGAGCGCCACGATGATGATCACGACGTCCATGAAGACGTCCGCGCGCGTCCCGAGAAATCCAGCGGGCAGATTGAGCATCGTGTTTCCCACGACCTGTCTATCGCGGCGAGGGCTTCTGTGGGCTAGATGCGACCCATGGAGATTCTTCAGACCCGCGGCGGGCACGAGGAGACGCGCCACCGGGCGCGCGCGGTGGCCGTGCGCGACGGGCGAGTGGTCTGGGCCTCGGGGCCGGACGTGCGCAGCCCCTGGCGCAGCGCCGCCAAGCCCTTTCAGCTCTGGTGCTCGCTGGAGGCGCTCGGCGATCCTTCGCTCAGCGCCGTCGAGGTCGCCCTCGGCGCGTCCAGTCACGCCGGTCAGCCCGCGCATCTGGAGGGCCTGCGGGCGCTGCAGCGCCGCCTTCAGGTGGACGAGCGGGAGCTGCGCTGCGGGGCCGAGCCGCCGCTCCACCGCGGGAGCTGGGAGGCGCTGCTCCGCGCGGGCGGGACCCCGCTCGACCTGCACAACGACTGCTCGGGCAAGCACAGTTACTTCATCGCCGCCGCGCGCGCGCAGGGCTGGCCCTCGGACTATCGGGCGCCAGATCATCCCCTCCAACGCCGTATCGCCGCCTTCGCCGCCCTGCGCGCCGGCGAGGAGATCGGCCTCGCCGTGGACGGCTGCGGCGTGCCGGTGATCTGCCTCTCCATCACCGGCATGGCCCGCGCCTGGGCCTGGCTGGCCGAGGCGATGGCCGATGGCGGCGACCCCTGGGAAGGAGCCTCGACGCCCGACGATCCCGGGATCGCCCGCGCCGCGCGCATCGGCTGGGCGATGGCCCACAACCCCTGGTGGACGAGCGGCGACGGCCGTCTGGACCTGGAGATCGCCGAGGGCGCTCGTCTGCCCATGGTCGGCAAGATCGGCGCGGGAGGCGTGTTCTGCCTCGCCCTGCCCACGCTGCGCCTCGGGCTGGCCATCAAGGTGCTCTCCGGGGACGATGACGCGCTCGGCCTCGCCGTCGCCGAGACCCTGCGCGCCGTCGCGCCCGAGAGCTGGAGCCCACCCCCCGAGTGGGAGCGCCCCCGCGTCCGCAACGTCGTGGGGCTTCTCGTCGGCGAGCGGGTAGCCGTACCCGATCCCCGTGCCTAGCTTGGTGCCGACCAGCCACAGGAAGCCATGCCCGAGAAAAAGAACCCGGACACAAGACGCGATCAGGGGACGATGCTCAAGGAGCGCGTCTCTGTTCCACGGCGTTACAAGGTCATCCTCCACAACGATGACTACACGCCGATGGAGTTCGTGGTGTTCATCCTGGAGAGCGTCTTCCGCAAGTCGCCCGCCGAGGCCACCCGCGTCATGCTCCTCGTCCACAAGACGGGGATCGGCGTCGCAGGGACCTACTCCCTCGAGGTCGCCGAGTCGAAGGCCGCCCAGTGCCTGGACCTGGCCCGCGAGAACTCCTACCCCCTGCTGGTCACGACGGAGCCCGAATGAAGATCGCCGATGAGCTGCGTATCGCGCTCTCTCGCGCCATCGACGACGCCGCGAAGCGCCGTCACGAATTCCTCACCCTCGAGCACGTCCTCATGGCGCTGCTCCACGACCCCGTCACCGCCGACGTGATCGAGGCCTGCGGCGGCAACCTGAGCACGCTGGAGAAGGACCTCGGCGCCTACCTGGAGAGCCAGGTCGAGAAGCTGCCCGAAGACGCCGAGGAGGTCGAGCCCGCGCG
>CAZKWG010000350.1:0-8151 GCA_964556105.1 uncultured Enterobacterales bacterium
CCAGGCTCCAGGTCTGCTGGAGCCCGTCCGAGCGGCTGATCCATCGCTCGGTCAGGTCCTGGGCGCGGGCCTCGAGCGGGCGCAGGCAGTCGCCGCGGGGCGTGGTGCGGTCGGCAAGGCAGGGTCCCAAGCCTGGATTCTCGAAGCTAATTACATTCGTTTCATCGCGTCCCAGTCCCACCGTCCTCAGGTCCACCTGCGCCCCGCCGTGCTCCAAGGAGGCGAAGCCCGCCTCGAAGGAGCCCTTCAGGCCGCGGCCGAGCACCTCGGTTCGCCAGGCCCCGTCCTCGCGTCGCATGGGCTGGCCGGTCGCGGGTCGGGAGGGGGCGGCGCGCTGGGCGGGCGGCTGAGGGGCGCAGGCGACGAGCGCGAGGGTCAGGAGCAGGCGGGACATGGGGACCTCTGACGTCGCATGGTACGCCCTGCGCCAGGGGAGCCCAGGTCAAGCTTCCGTCAGGGCGAGGGTTGGCTACCGCGCCGCCTCTGGCTCCGTCAGCCCTCCCCAGTCGGCCTCCTCGCAGCTCACGCCGTTGACGGTCCCGCAAGAGACGGCGATGCGCCCCACGCCGCCGTCCCCGCCGGGCCGCGTGACGCCGTCGTAGCCGGCGCCGCCGGTGGCGAGGACGGCTCCTTCGGCCAGCTCCAGCGTCTCGGCGGTGATCCACAGCGTGCCGCCCGCGCCGCCGCCTGCGCCATAGGTCCAGGACCCGGACGCCCAGCTCGTGGCGTCCTCACCGCGGGCGGAGAGCGCCCCGGCTCCCTCGGCGACGATGTGCGCCGCCTCGACGTACAGGATGCCGCCGCCCGCGCCGCCAGGACCGGAGCTTCCGCCGAGATTGACCACGCCGCCGCCGCCCGAGCCCAGGAAGAGGCCCGCGGCGTCGCCGTAGGTCTCGCCGGCCTGGGGCGCCGTCGCCACGCCGTTCCAGGAGCTCGAGCCCGTCGCGCCGCCCGCGTGCTCGCCGCCGCCGCCGCCGACATTGCAGCCGCCGCCGCCCAGGCTGGCCGCCCAGGCGCCGTTGGTCTCGTTGTAGCCGGCCGTGCTGGACGCGCCGCCCAGCCCCAGGCCCTCCAGGCTCTCGCCCTGGAAGCCATCGATGTTGTAGCTCTCGCCCATGGGGCCGCCGGCGTAGCCGAGGGCGGCGGCCGAGAGCGAGCCGCCGTCCTCGATGGTCAGCGTGCCGGTGACGCGCAGGGCCAGCACGCCGCCGGTCTCGCCGTTCCAGGCGCCGCCGCTGAGCAGGCCGCCGGCGCGGACGAGGACGTCGCCATAGGTCGGCACCCGCTGGACCAGCACCTTCCAGTCGCCCACCGCGCCGCTGATGCCCAGGTCTGGCGCCGAGGACAGGGTCATGCCCGTCGCGTCCACCGACACGACCTCGGCGAACGCGTAGCCGCCCACCAGGCTGTGATCGCCCGCCCCGCCCTGCATCACGACCAGGACGACCTCGTCGTCGGCCTCGATGCCGTCAGGGGCCTCGGCCAGCTCGACCAGCGCGCCGCTGATCGCGCTCACGCCGTAGCCCACCGCGTCCGGCCAGGCGCGGTCGCAGGACCCGTTCGTGGACAGGTCTCCCCAGCCGCTCACGTCGAGAGCGCCGCCTTCTCCCAGGCACTCGGCGGGGAGCAGCGGCGCGAGCTCGGCCGGGCGCTCCGCCAGCCAGTCGCGGATGCAGGAGACCTGGAGGTGAAACGCATCCAGGGAGTACCCCAGCTTCGCGTCGGCCTCGACATAGGGCGCCAGCAGCTCCTCCCAGGCGTCGAGCTGCGTGAGCGCGTCGCTGGCGGCGAGCGCCTCGGCCGCCCAGCGCACCGCCTCGAGCTGGTCGGCGGCGCAGGCCTCATCGTCCCAGCAGCGTCGGATCAGCAGGCCCCCGTCGAAGCTCTCCAGGCTCCGGCCCGAGGTGCCGCAGGAGCCCGGGACGTACCGACTCGACCCATACAGCGAGTTCATCGAGGCCGGCAGCAGCGACCAGCGCTGCGCCTCCGGGCTGTGGTAGAGGTAGACATTGCCCATGTAACCGGCGTAATGGTCGTGCGCGTCGAGCACCATCTCCATCGCCATGTGGCGGCTCACCTCGGTCCAGTCCACGGTCTCCTGGATCGCCGCGTACCAGTCTTCATCCGAGGTGTCGGTCGCCACCGCGCACAACGCTTCGAGGTCCGCCCGCGCGTCGGCGCTGCCCACCTCGTCGTGGTCCCAGCAGTCGCAGCGCGGCGTGCCGCCATCGTCGAGATCGCAGGGCCAGACCTCGGAGCTGGACTCGTACAGGCTGCCCTCGTCGTCATCAGGCCACCACTGGTCGACGAGCACGTCGTCCTTCTTCTCGACCAGTGTATACAGACCATAGTCCATGCCGTTGAGGGTGACCCAACCGAAGCCCGTGCGGCTGGCGGGCTGGCCCGCCTGGCGAAAGATGCGGTAGGCCAGCGCCTCGGACATCGCCGCCGGGTCTTCGGCCTCGTTGACGAGGTCGACCGCCTCCAGCCCGTCGTAACGTTGGTCCTCGACGTAGTGATCGAAGCTGACGCGGAGGTTGGGTTTGCCCGTCAACGGCTGGTAGGAGCTGTAGCCCTTGAGGCGCACGCCGACGAGCAGGTCCACCTCGCCGTCCGAGAACGTCGCCTCGGCGTAGGTGGTCGGCGCCGCCAGCAGGCTGGCCCAGGATTCGTCGTCCAGGGTCAGCGCGAGCGAATGCACCTCGTCGTCCGTGAACAGGGACGCGCCGGCCGCGTGGCCGGGCACCGTCTCGACGGGAACCCCCGTCTCCAGACCGCTCTCCGCGTCGGTCTCTGGGCCGCTCTCGGTGCCGCTCTCGGTGCCGCTCTCCGCGTCGGTCTCCGGCTGGTCTGCCCGACCGGAGTCGCTGTCCGTCGGGGCCGTGTCGTCCGCCTTGCCCCCGCCCGTGGTGGTCGGCCGGCAGGCGGCGAGCAGGAGCGCGGCGAGGGCGACCTTCATGGGGGCAGTATAGCTTGTCCTCGCTCCCTCAGGTCGAGCGGCGGATCGGCGCTCGATGTCGCCCGTCCACTGCATGGAGTCGCTCTACCCCCTCCCGCCCGTCCGTGCCCGGGTCGGTCTCGAACCAGGCGGCGAGGATCTCTTTCGCCATATCGGTCGATAATGTGCGGTTGGACAGGCAGAGCACGTTGGCGTGGTTCCAGACGCGGGCGGCGCGGGCGGCGCCAGGGTCGGCGCAGAGGGCGGCGCGGATCCCCGCCACCTTGTTGGCGGCGATGCTGATCCCGGTCCCCGACCAGCAGAAGAAGATGCCCTCGTCGCACTCCCCGCGCGCGACGGCCAGGGCGGCCTGCTCGGCGACCTCGGCCCAGGGCTCCTCGGCGCCGCTGGCCAGGGCGCCCAGGCGAAGGACGGTGTGGCCGCGGGCCTCGACCAGCGCGGCGACCTGCTGGTTGACGGGGTAGGGCTCATCGGAGCAGATGGCGACGCGCATGGTGAACCTCTTGAGCGCGTCCGAGTCTAACCGTTACTCCAGCCGTCCGACGTAGACCTCGGTCTGGACCTCGTGCGAGATGGAGCCGCCCGCCGAGATCATCCAGCCCTCCCACAGCGGCGCCTGATGGGCGTGAGCCCGGGCGAGCGGCAGCGGCTCCAGCTCCTCGAAGGCGCCCACCGTCCCGTCCTCGAGCAGCGGCGCGCGCAGCACGGTGTCGCGCTCGTCGCCGGTCAGCTTCGCCATCCCGGCGACCAGGTAGACGTGGTCCAGGAAGACGGTCGCGGCGGAGGTCGCGCGCCCCTCGGGCAGCGAGCCGACCTCCTCCCAGGCGCCCAGCGAGCCGTCGCTCTGCAGCTCTGCGCGCAGGACGCTGTCGCGGGCCCGCGCGCCGGAGCCGCCGCCGGCGATGTACAGGCCCGTCCCCCAGATCCACGCGATGTGGTGGGTGGAGGCCTCGGGCAGCGGATCCAGGGCCTCGAAGGCGCCCAGGGTCGTGCCGTCGAAGGGGGCGCGCTCGATGGAGTCCAGCACATCCTGGCTGACCTCGCCGCCCGAATAGACCTGGTTCATCCCGCCGATCACGTAGACGTAGCCGCCGTGCACGCTCGCGGTGGCGTGGTAGCGCGAGGCGAGCAGCTCAGGGCCCGCGGTGAACGAGGGCTCGCCGCTCTCGGAGAGCTGCATCACCCAGGTCGCGGGATCGCTGTTGCCGCTGCTGTTCAGCCCGCCCACCAGCACCATCCCGGGATCGCCGAAGCCCAGGCCCTGACCGATGGCGGCGCCCTCGAAGTCGGCCAGCGCCTCGAAGTCAGTGAGCGCGCCATCCGCGCTGAGCTCGGCGCGCTCGACCTTCTGGTTGACCCCGCCGCGGGCCGTCGTCCCAGCCAGCGCGAGCACGACGGCGTGATCGTCCACCGGGGCGATCAGCGTCAGGTGGTGGTCGCGCCCGGAGTTGAGCGAGGGCCCCTCCGTCCAGCCGCTGAGCGTGGCCTCGCAGCCCTCGTCCGTGGCGTGGCTGCCGCTCGGGCAGTCGGCCTCGCCGCCGGTCTCCTCGCCGCCGGTCTCGTTGCCCGTCTCGGCGGTGTCCGCGGTCTCGGTGGGGCTGGTCTTGTCGGCCGTGCAGGCCAGGAGGAGGGCGAGCAGCATGGGAGGCTCCGAGAGAGAGGAGGTGCCCGGACCCGGTCGGATGTTCAGCGCTTGGCGAGGATTCTTCGGATGGCGGGGCGCGCGGCGTGGGGCCGCAGGTAGAGCTCGATGAGCTCGTCCCACAGGCGCTGCTTCTGGGTGTAGCGCAGGGCCTTCTCCAGCGTGCTGGGCTCGCTGTACTCCTCGATCTCGGCGAGCGACTCGAGGCGCTCCGCCAGCGCGTGCAATCGGCTGTCGCCCGGGTCTCTGGCGGCGACGAGCAGGGCGAGCCCCCACAGCGTGGCGATCTGCTCCTCGGTCTGCCACGCGTGCGCCACCGCGTAGCGATGGCAGAGCAGGCCCTCGGCCAGCGCTGGGGAGGGGCCGCGCAGCGTGAGCGCGCTCTCGACGAGGATCGGCGCGTCGTTGCCGGGGCTGTCCTGGTCGGAGCAGATCAGGATCACCGTGGCGCAGAAGGCGCGGACGACGTGATCGGTGCGCTCGCCGGTGGACCAGCGGCAGAGGCGCAGCACCTCGCCGGGCTCCCAACGCAGGAGCGGCGGGACGTGGCCGGTTCTGACGATCTGCTGCAGCTGCGCGAGGTGTAGCGGCGCGCCGTAACCGTAATCGGCCGCGGCGATGTGCTGGAGCTGCCGCTCGTCGAGCTGCGGGCGCAGGTGATCGAGCAGCCCACAAGCGTCGGGCTCAAAGCCGGGGAGCTCGCGCAGGGGAGGGGCGAGCTGATTCGGCAGGGCCCCCGCCGGAGCCAGACGCTCCAGGGCCTCGCGGTCGCCCGTCCAGACGCAGAGCGGCACGAGGCGCAGGCGCAGGCCCTCGTCCATCGCCTTCGGCTGGCCGCGGCGGCCGGTGGTGGCCAGGCGCTCGACCGCGGCGATGGCGCGCCGCGCCTGGGGCGAGCTCTCGGACAGGCTCATGCAGGTCTCGGCGATCTCCAGGTGATCCTCCGCTGTCTTCGCCAGCTTCTCCGCCAGGCTCAGCGCCCGCACCCATTTGCCGTCGCTCTCCCAGGCGCGCGCCGCCCGGCCCAGGGTCAGCGCCTGCTCGACGGGGCTGGCCCAGCGGGTGGGCTCGGCCTCCAGCTGCCTCAGCGCCTCGTGGAGCACGCTCCCCGCCTCCTCTGGCCGCTCGATGGCGCGCCAGGCGTTGCCCAGGGTCCAGGCCGTCAGCGCGTCGGCGGGGGAGGGGAGGGCGCGCAGGAGGGCCTCGCAGGCCGCCACCTCGCCGAGGATCTTGTAGCGGGCGCCAACGATGTGTGAGATGTCACTAGTATCATTAGCGAGCCTCTCGGCGGCCTGCAGGCAGCGGCGCACGCCCTCCTCGTCCGCCAGGGCGTCGGCCCACGCCTCCGCCAGCAGGCAGAGCCCGAGCACGCTCCCCTGGGCCTGCAGCACCTGCTCGCCGCGGCGCAGCGTCGCGGCGGCGGCCTCCAGGTCTTCCAGCGACTCGGCCTGCGCGCTGGCTACCTCGCGAAAGCACCAGGGAGCGGCTTTCTTTTCGCCCTCGGCGAGCGCCAGGGCAAGGGCAGGGACGATCCGGTCGGGGGTGGCGAGGCCGGCCTGCCGCAGCCCGCGGAGCAGGGTGAGGCCCTCGCCGTCGCGCTCGGCCAGCGCGAGCGCGTCGTTCAAAGCCACCTCTCGGGCCTCGGGCTCGTCGGCGGCGCGGCGGATCAGGTCTTGGACGGTGGGGGCCATCGGGGACATCTATCGTGGGAGCGCGGGGTCATCTTCGGGTCGCGCGCTCTCCCGACAGCTCCAGCAGCTCGCGGGCCAGCGGGGCGCGCGGGCTCAGGTCGAGGGTGGCGGAGAGGGCGCGGGCCTCCTCCAGCAGGGGCGCGACGGGGCGGCCGGTGGCCTGGCCGACGCGGATCTGACGGACGCGCAGCCGCAGCAGCTCGAGGAGGTTGTTGATCGTCCGCAGCTCGACGCCGCCGGACTCGAGCAGCGCCCAGCCCTCGTCGGCCTCGCCGCGCTGGGCCAGCAGGGCGCCGAGGGTGCCCATGAAGGCCCCGAGCGCGTCGCGCAGCCCGAGCTGGCGTGACAGCTCGATGGCCTCTCTCAGGGCGCGCTCGGCCTCGTCGATGCGGCCCAGGCGGAGCAGGATGTCGCCTTGATTGCCGAGATTTATCGCCAGCAAGCGGCGGCTCCCCAGGGCGCGCGCCCGCGGCATCACCCGCTGGCTGGCGGCGAGCGCGTCGTCCAGGCGTCCCTGCTCGGCCAGCGCCTCGCTGAGGTTCCCCCGCGCGATGACCTCCAGCACACGATCGCCCTCCGCCTGGGCCAGCGCCACGACCTCGCGGAGGGTGCGGGCGGCCTCGATGGGGCTGCCGCGCTCCATCTGCAGCAGGGAGAGGGCCGAGAGCGTGCGCAGGTGCAGCGAGCGGTCCTCGGCCGGGCAGAGGGTGAGCGCCCGGCGCAGGTGCCGCTCGGCGCGCTCGTGGGCGCCGGTCTCGCGCTCGATGTGGCCCAGGCAGGTCAGCGCGCGGATATGGGCGGTCGGATCGGGCAGACTGGCGGCGTAACGCAGCGCGTCCTCGTAGCAGGCGCGGGCCCGGTCGAAGTGGCGCAGATCGTGCTCCAGCACGCCGAGGGCGAGCAGCGTGGCGGCGAGCTGGGCCTCCTCCCCCTCGCTTCGGGCCAGGGCGAGCGCGTCCTCCAGGTGCAGGCGCGCCTCCGCGGCCTGGCCGAGGTTTCGTAGGGCCTCCCCCAGGTCCAGGACCACCCAGGCCCGCTGCTTCGGGCTCAGGCCGGTGGCGGCGCCGCGGGCGCGGGCGAGGGCCAGGGCCTCGCTGTAGGGGCCGGTGTTCATCAGCAGCTCGACCGCCGCGCCGCCCAGCGTGGTGATCTGCGCGACGTCGCCTCGCTCCAGCGCCCTGCGCGCGGCGAGCCCCAGGTTCTCCCGCTCCGCGCGCAGGCTGGGGGCCAGGCGGAGCCCGCGCCCGCGTGGCGGCGAGGCCCCGAGCAGGCGCATCATCGCCTCTCCGTGGCGGCGCTCGGCGGCGTCGCGCTCGCCCGGCGTCTCGTTCAGGCGGGCGCGGGCGAAGTCCTGCAGCGTGCTCAGCATCAGGATCCGCGTCCGGCCGTCGTCGCGGTAGATCAGGCTGTGCTCGACGAGGCGCTCCAGCACCTCCGCCAGCGGCGGCGCGTCCGGGAACGCGCTCAGGTCCACCACCCGCTCGGCCAGGCGCACGGTGCAGCCGCCCTCGAAGACCGAGAGCTGGGCGAAGGCGGCCTGCTCCCAGGGGCTGAGCAGCTCCCAGGACCAGGCGACCACGGCACCCAGGGTGGCCTGGCGGGAGACGCGGCCATCGCCTGCGCGGCCGAGCGGGTCGAGCTGGCGGGCGACGCGCTCCAGGACGGCGGCGGGGCTGAGCAGGCGCGACCAGGCCGCGGCGAGCTCGATCGCCAGGGGGAGACCGTCCAGGCGACGCACCAGGGCGGCGATGTCGGCGCAGGTCTGGGCCCCGAGGGTGAGCGGCGCGCCCCGCTCGCTGGCGCGCTCGACGTAGAGCTGAGCGGCCTCGGCGGCGAGCAGGTCCTCCGGCCGCGTCGCG
>CAZKWG010000351.1:0-8150 GCA_964556105.1 uncultured Enterobacterales bacterium
ACGCGGATCACGACGCGGATCACGACGCGGATCACGACGCGGATCACGACGCGGATCACGACGCGGACCATGGGCACGACCACGACCACGTCGAGGCGGGCAAGGACGTGGTCCACGCCACCTGGACCCCGCTGCTCTCCATGCGCTTCTGGACCTTCGCGCTGGCCGCCTTCGGGCTGAACGGCACGGCGCTGAGCGCGCTCGGCGTCAGCGAGCTGGTGACCGGGATCGCCAGCGTCGTCGTGGGCCTGGGCATCGGGTACGTGGTCGCGCTCACCTTCCAGAAGCTGGCGAAGAATCAGGTCTCTGGGCCTACGACGCTGCGCGGTTTGGAGGGCGCCGAGGCGCAGGTCCTGCTGCCGATCGCGGCGGACCATGACGGAAAGGTGCGGCTCCTCGTGGGTGGGCAGGACGTGGATCTGCCCGCGCGCACGCTGGATCCGGGTCGAATCGAGCGTGGCGCGCGCGCCATGGTCGTCGAGGTCAAGAACGGCGTGGCGGTCGTCACGCCGGTACGTGCGCTCCCCAAGCAGACGGAGTCCTGAGACATGGACGTCGGTTTTCTCGTTGGCTCTCTGTGTTTTGGTGCGGCGATCGGCACGAGCCTGCTCGTGTTCATCGTGCTCGCCAAGCAGTTCCTCCTCGTCGGGCGACCCAACGAGGTGCTGATCTTCTCCGGCTCCGAGCGCCAGCTCGAGGGCGGGGGCAGCGTCGGCTACCTGCCGCTGGTCAGCGGCGGCTTCCGCTTCCGGCGCCCCTTCATCGAGCGCGTGGAGGTGATGGAGCTGAACACGATCCCTATCGATGTTCAGGTCTCCAACGCCTACTCCAAGGGCGGCATCCCGCTGAAGGTGCACGCCGTCGCCAACGTGAAGATCTCGGACAAGCCGCGCCTGCTGCGCAACGCCATCGAGCGCTTCCTGGGCCGCGATCCCCAGGAGATCCGGCGCGTCGCCAAGGAGACCCTCGAGGGGCACCTGCGCGGCGTGCTCGCCCAGCTCACCCCCGAGGAGGTCAACGAGGACCGCCTCAAGTTCGCCGCCGCGCTGCTCGACGAGGCGGAGGAGGACTTCCACAAGCTGGGCCTGGACCTGGACACGCTCAAGGTGCAGAACGTCTCCGATGACGTGAAGTACCTGGACAGCATCGGCCGCGGGCGCATCGCCGAGGTGGTGCGCGACGCCGAGGTCGCCGAGTCCAACGCCATGGCCGAGGCCAAGCGCGCCGAGGCCGCGGCCCGCCAGGCCAGCGACGTCACGATGCAGACCGCCCAGACGATCATCGTGCAGAAAGAGAACGAGCTGCGTCAGCTCAAGGCCGAGCTCGAGGCGATGGCCCGCGCCGAGGAGGAGCGCGCCCAGGCCGCCGCCGCCCAGGCCCGCGCCGAGGCGGAGAGCGAGCTGCAGGACATCCGCAAGCAGCTCGAGGCGCTGCGGCTTCAGGCCGACGTCGTGCTCCCCGCGCGCGCCGAGCAGGAGGCCCAGGCCCTGCGCGCCGCCGGCGAGGCGGCCAGCATCGAGGAGGACGGCCGCGCGATGGCCGAGGTCCTGCAGATGATGACCGACACCTGGCTCAAGGCCGGCAAGGACGCCAAGGACATCTTCCTGCTCCAGCAGATCGAGCACGTCATCCAGACGGTGGTGGCCCGCGTGAACAAGGTGCACCTGGGCGAGGTGAACATCGTGGACAACACGGGCGACGGGATCGCCCGCCACGTCGCCGGCTATCCGGCGGTGGTGCGCGAGGTCCTGGCCGAGCTGAAGCTGACGACGGGGGTGGACGTCCCCAGTCTCTTGAGCGGCGCGCGCCGCGACGCGGGGGTGCTGTGATGGAGGTCATCATCGTCGCCCTCGGCGTAGGGTTCATCCTCTTCATCGCCGCGCTGCTCATCATCAAGAACGTGCTCTACGTGTGCGGCCCCAACGAGGCCTTCGTCTTCTCCGGGCGCAGGCACATGCAGGACGGCGTCGAGGTCGGCTTCCGCATCATCAAGGGCGGTCGCGGCTATCGCGTCCCCCTGCTGGAGAAGGTCGATCACGTCGATCTCACCAACATGATCATCGAGGTGGCCGTCACCAACGCCTACTCGAAGGGCGGCATCCCGCTGACCGTCCAGGGCGTGGCCAACCTGAAGATCGCCGGCCACGCGCCGCTGATCAACAACGCCATCCAACGTTTTCTCGGGATGCAGCGCGCCGAGATCATGAAGATCGCCAAGGACACGCTGGAAGGCAGCCTGCGCGGCGTGCTCTCCCAGCTCACGCCCGAGGAGGTCAACCAGGACAAGATCACCTTCGCCGAGAAGCTGCTGCGCGAGGCGGAGACCGACCTCTCCCGGCTCGGGCTGGTGCTGGACACGCTGAAGATCCAGAACGTCTCGGACGAGGTTCACTACCTGAACTCGATCGGCCGCAAGCAGTCGGCCGAGGTCGTCAAGCGCGCGCGCATCACCGAGGCGGACGCCAAGGCCTACTCGACCCAGCGCGAGGCGGAGAACATGCGCTCCGCGCGCATCGCCGCCCTGGAGAGCGAGATGGCGGTGGTCAAGGCCGAGACCCAGCGCCGCATCAAGGACGCCCAGACCAAGAAGGACGCGATGGTCGCCGAGGAGCAGGGCAAGGTCAAGGCCCTGATCGCCCGCGCCAGCGCCGACATCAAGGTGCAGGAGGCGCGCGTCGAGCAGATCCGCCGCCGCCTGGAGGCCGACGTCATCGCCCCCGCCATGGCCGCCACGCAGGCCTCCCGCGCCGAGGCCAAGGGCAGCGCCGCGAAGATCATCGAGGACGGCAAGGCCACCGTCGCCGTGCTCGAGCAGGTCATCGCCACCTGGCAGCGCGGCGGGGATCAGGCCCGCGACATCTTCCTCACCCAGAAGCTGAATGGAATGCTGGCCAGCCTCGTCAGCACGATGGATGACGTGAACGTCGATCGCGTCACCATCCTGCCCAGCGGCGGCGGCTCCGGCATCCAGACCGCGCGCACGGTCGAGGAGATCCGCGCCGCCCTCGGCGTGGACGTGCCCGCCCTGGTGGAGCGCTTCGCCGGCCCGCGCGCGCCGGAGCTTCTGCCGGCGCCCGCCCCTGCGCCCGCGCCCGCGCCCGCGCCCGCGCCGAAGCCCGCACCCGCACCCGCAAAAGCCCCTTCCCCTCAGGGCGCGCGGTGAGCAGATAAGAGCCCGTTCTCCAGGAGCGCACCATCCGACCTCTGCATGGAAACACCGAAGGGCTGAAGCCGAGCGAGTCCAAGGCCCTTCAAGCGCTCTATGAACGCCGGCTCAGCGCCGACCGCTTCGTCTCCCCCGAGGTCGCGAGGCGGCTGGTCGAGCTCTCCATCGAGGTCGGTCGCCAGATCGGCCTGCTGGTGGATCGCGGCGGCGTCATCAGCCACGTCGTGGTCGGCGACGCGCACCAGCTCCACCTGCCCGATGTCGGCCGCGAGCGCGCCGCCACCTCGCGCTTCCGCGGCCTGCGCCTGGTCCACACGCACCTGCGCAACGAGGGCCTGACCCGCGACGATCTCACCGATCTCACGCTGCTGCGCCTGGACGCGATCCTGGCGATCCAGGCGCGCAATGACGGCCTGCCCGGCTGGATCGAGCTGGGCACCCTGCGGCCGGTGGACGACAAAGGCGAGACCCCCTGGCAGGTCGAGCGCGTCCCCTCCGTTCATGGGTGGGAGACGGATTTCCGCGCCTTCATCCGTGATCTCGAGGCGCAATTCACCCGCAAGGACGCGCTGCGCAAGGTCGCGGGCGCAGACGGCGCCATCGTCATCGGCGTCACCACCCGCGACGCCGAGGAGGCGAAGGCCAGCCTGGATGAGCTGGAGCGCCTCGCCCAGACCGCCGGCCTGCAGGTGATGGACCGCGTGCTGCAGGTGCGGCGCGCCTATGACGGCCGCTACGTGATCGGCCAGGGAAAGCTCAAGGAGATCCTGGTCCGCGCCATGCAGCTCGGCGCCGAGGTGCTGGTCTTCGACGGCGAGCTCTCCCCGAGCCAGCTCCGCAACATCGCCACCGACACCGAGCTGAAGGTGCTCGACCGCACGCAGCTCATCCTGGACATCTTCGCCCGGCGCGCCCGCTCTCGCGAGGGCAAGCTCCAGGTGGAGCTCGCGCAGCTCCGCTACGCCAAGCCGCGGCTGGCGATCATGCCCACGGCGATGAGCCGGCTCACCGGCGGCGTCGGCGGTCGCGGTCCAGGCGAGACGAAGCTGGAGATCAACAAGCGGCGGGCCGAGGAGCGCGTCACCCGTCTGGAGCGCCAGCTCCGCGATCTGGGCCAGAACCGCGCCCTGCGCCGCGGGCGTCGGCAGCGCGTCGGCCTGCCCGGCGTCGCCATCGTCGGCTACACGAACGCCGGCAAGAGCACGCTGCTCAACACCATGACGAACGCCGCCGTGGACGCCGAGGACAAGCTCTTCGCCACCCTCGACCCCACCAGCCGCCGCATGCGCTTCCCCGAGGAGCGCGAGGTCGTGCTCACCGACACCGTCGGCTTCATCCGCGATCTCCCGAAGGATCTCGTCCACGCCTTCCGCTCCACCCTGGAGGAGGTCACGGAGGCGGACCTGATCCTGCACGTCGCCGACGCCAGCAGCGTCGAGCTCGAGACGCACCTGGACACGGTGAGCGAGACGCTGAGAGCGCTCGACGCCCAGGATCAACCCATGTTCCTGGTCTTCAACAAGATGGACGCCGTCTCCGCCGAGCGCCGCGCCTACCTGCTGCAGCGCTACGACGCCATCCCGATCAGCGCGAGGACGCGCGAGGGGCTGGATGCGCTGATGTGGGAGATTGAGCGCAGGCTCTTCCGCGAGCGGGCCGCGACCGCCACCGCCGCCGACCGCCCCGACGAGATCGACCTGGAGTCTCTCGATGAAGAGGCGGTCGCGGGCGCGGTCTGAGTCCCGGAGAACGTTGCGACCGCGCCGCCTTTGAGGCTATGTTGGCCGGAGATCCGACGAAGACAGGGGCCCGGGCCCTCAGGAGTTCCAGCGATGATCTTCGGCACCCTCCTCCTCTGGACGGCCGCCCTGTGGATGGGCTGCAAAGGCGACGACAAGGCCGCCTGCGAGAGCGGCGACACCGCCTGCGACACCGGTGAGGAGGTCACGGACCCCTACGAGGGCCTCATCTACGTCGAGCGGGTCAGCTGGGACTGCGAGGAGACCCGCTACTGGTACGACGTCGCCACCGTCGGCTGGACAGGGGGCGGCACGCTGACCATCGTGGACCCGGGCGACGGCACGACCGAGAGCTGGGTGGAGGAGCACGATCTGACCCACTGGGCCATCGACGAGTACGGCTACTGGGAGGAGCTCTATCTGGAGCTGGACGTGCTGCAGGAGCCGGAGTGCTCGCGGGAGGCGGACGGGGAGAACCCCTGCTGGCAGCTTCAGGAGCCTGGCGTCAGCACGCTGGCGCTCTGTGATGTCGAGACCAAGGAGCGGCTCAGCTTCTCGGTGAGCATCCAGGACCCGGACGATCTCACACTCCAGGTGGACTGCGTCGCCTGGGGCGCCGACCCGAGCCAGTTCGCCGGCTGCACCGCCTTCGATGCGGAGTGAGCTGCTGATCCTGCTCGTGGGCTGCGCCGCCAGGGCGCCTTCCACCGACGCAGAGGACAGCGCGACCCCGCGCGCCACGCCGGCGATCACCAACCTGGAGTGGAGCTGCGACCCCAGCGCCGCGACCTGGAGCTTCGCCCTGGACGCCAGCGCCTGGACCGGCGGCGGCAACCTCTGGATGGCGAAGGACCCCGATCGCGTCGAGCGCCACCGCGTGCCCAGCGTGTCGGCCGAGGGGGACGGCAGCGCCGATCGCCTCTCGCTCACGCTCAGCACGGTGGCCGACTGGCGCTACCAGACGTCTGGCGCCAGCACCGTCTGGCGCTGCGCCGAGGAGGCCGCGCTGAGCTTTCAGATCGCCATCTACACGTCGGACGGCGACGATCGCGCCGACTGTCGCACCTGGGGCGCCGATCCCCTGCTCTGGGACCGCGTAGACGACGTCACCGACTGCGCGAACGTGCTCGAGGTCGCGGACGACACGGCAGATACGGGCGGCTAACGCCGCGCGTCCGGGATCTTCTCCTCGCCGCGGTACACGGTCCCGTCGGCCAGCAGCACATAGCCGGTGGCCCAGCTCCAGGACATCGAGGCCGTCGGCGCCGTGTTCAGCCAGATGTCCTCCGCGGTCTGCACCACGCGGAAGCGCCAGGAGGCCGCCGTCCCCTCCACGGGCACGCCGCCCGCCGAGTACACGCCCAGGGACTGGGAGATCGGCCCTTTCTTCGAGGTGAAGGTCAGCGCCCCCGCGTACGAGATCACCGGCTGGCCGCAGGCGTTGAGCAGCCGGGCGTTGAACGCGTTGTAGAGCGCGTCCTGCGTGACCTCCGCCGTCTTGACCACCGAGACCACCTTCAGGCACCCGGGCCCTGTCTCCGTCTCCGCGGGGATGGCCGCGGCCAGGATGGCGGCGGGGTCAGGCTGGGGCACCGACTCCGGCGATGCCGTCGACGTCTCGGTCGCGGCGGACGGTGTCGCCGTGGTGGTCGGTGTCGCCGTGGTGGTCGGTGTCGCCGTGGCGGGCGGTGTCGCTGTGGTGGGCTGGGTGGATGTGCCCGAACGATCGGGGCTCGGCACGCGCGTGGTCGGGCGCTCGCCCGCGTTCGCGAGGCTGGCAATCCAGAGGGTCGCCCAAAGAAATGTGCTCACGTTCACCTCCAGCGGGGGCACTCTACCATGGCCTCGGGCTGGTCGGTTATTCCAGTCCGATGCTGTCGCTCGCTCCCGAGAGTCATGAGAGCCTCGACCTTCTGGCCGGAGACTGGCGCATCTTCCAGCTTCGCCGAGGTCATCGCTTCACCACCGACGATCTGCTCACCGCCTGGCTGGCCGCCCGCGTCTGTCCGGGCGCGCGTCGCCTGCTGGACATCGGCGCTGGCATCGGCTCCGTGGGGCTGCTCACCCTCTGGCGGATGGCGCCGGAGGCGACCCTCACCATGGTCGAGGTCCAGGCCCTCAGCCACGGGCTGGCGAAGCGCACGGTGGCGCTCAACGGGCTTCAGGACAGGGTGATCGCACGAAACGGCGATCTGCGCGATCCGGGCATGGTCCCTGAGGAGGCCGCCTACGAGCTGGTCACGGGTAGCCCGCCGTACATTCCGCCAGGAAAGGGGATCATGTCCTCGAACCCCCAGCGGGCCGCCGCGCGCATCGAGCTGCACGGCGACGTCTTCGACTACTGCCGCACCGCCGCGCGGGCGATGCGCCCGGACGCCTGGTTCTGCTTCGTCCACGCCGCCGGCGATCCCCGGCCGGAGCAGGCCGTCGCCGCCGCCGGCCTCACCCTGCGCCATCGGGTGGACGTGCTGTTCCGCGATCGCCGTCCCCCCACCATCGCCCTCTTCGCCGCCACCTTCGGCGGCGCGCGCGAAGATCTCTCGCCCATCGTCGTCCGCGACGCAGACGGCGCGTTCACCCCAGACTATCTCGAGCTGCGTGCGCTCATGGGCAGCCGCCCTTGAGCGTCGGGAGTGCCCCCATGTCCCACCCTCCGATCACCTTCGTCCTGGGCGCTCCTCGCAGCGGCACCACCCTCTTCCGCGTCATGCTCGCCGGCCACCCGCGGCTGTGGAGCCCGCCCGAGATGGTCCTCGCCCCCTTCGAGACCATGCCGGAGCGGCGGACGCTGCTCGAGCAGCGCTTCTGGGAGAAAGGCGGCCTCAACCGCGCCCTGATGGATCTACTCGGGCTGGACGTCGAGGGCGCGCGGCAGGCGGCCGCCTCGCTGGAGGGCTGGACCGTTCCCCAGGTCTACGCCTGGCTGATGGAGCGCCTCGCCGGCCGCACGCTGGTGGACAAGTGCCCGCACCTCTCCGTGATGCCCGACGCCCTGGCCCGCCTGCCGCGCTGGTTCCCCGACGCCCGCTATCTCTGGATCGCCCGCCACCCCGGGTCCGTCACGCGCAGCCTGCAGAACATGCCGATGGCCGAGGTGATGCTGCAAGGCTACCCCGTCCCTATCGACGAGGTCTGGCGCTACGCCAACGAGAACATCGCGAGCTTCCTGGCGACCATCCCCGGCGATCGCTGGATGCGCCTGCGCTACGAGGACCTCATCGCCACGCCGCGCCCGGTGCTGGAGC
>CAZKWG010000352.1:0-8138 GCA_964556105.1 uncultured Enterobacterales bacterium
TAGGTCAGGCTGAGCAGCGTCTTGACCCGTCGGTTGCGGCGCAGCCCCAGGTTGTCGACGACCGAGCCCGCCAGCTTGCCGTTGGGGATGGAGAGCACCGAGTCCTGGAAGGTGCGGATTCGCGTCGATCGGAACCCGATCTCCAACACCACGCCCTCGACGCCGCCGTCCGTCACGATCCAGTCGCCCACCTGAAAGGGCCGGTCCACGAAGAGCGTGATCGATCCGAAGAAGTTCTCGATCGTGTCCTTGGCGCCCAGCGCGACGGCCAGCCCGCCGATCCCGAGGCCGGCCACGAGGCCCGCGACGTCGATCCCCATGTTCTGCACGACGAAGACCAGGCCCACCCCCCAGAGCCCCACCTTCACAGCGCGTCGGACCAGCGGCACGACCTGAACGTCGAGGCGGTTGGGCGTCAGCGCGGCGCGCGCCAGGATCACCTGCCCCACGAGATCGATCCCCCGCGACACGAGGAGGATCGTGGAGACCAGCAGCACGACGCGCGAGACGTGACCGATCAGCGCGGTCACGACGGGGCCCGGCTCCAAGGCTGGCCCGCCGAAGTAGAAGAGCAGGCCGATGACCAGCCCGGTGAGCGGGCCGCGTAGGTGGCCGAGCAGATCCGGGGCGAGGGCGAGACCCGCGCGGCGCGCGAGCCTGTCGAGCTCCATGACCACCAGCCGATGGACGAGGCGGCTGGCCAGCAGCGCCGCCAGGATCAACAGGGCGAAGAGCAGGATCTGCCACAGCGCGACGCCCAGGACGGCCACGTGCAGCGCGCTCGGGAGGGCCTCTTGCCAACGCTCTGAGCTCATCTCCTCACCTCCACGCCGGGTGGCGCCGGGGGGCTCCTGTCCCCTCAACCTACCACACCCCCTTGACAACTAACAGCATGGCCGTATAATTCGGATCCGAATGATTCACCGAACGGAGATCTCTGTGACGCGCCAGGAACCCGAGCTCGAGACCATCGCCGACACCGGCGAGATCCTGCGCGCCGTGCGCCGCATCGTGCGCCGGGTCGAGTCTCACAGCCGCGAGATGGAGGAGCTGCTGGGCGTCAGCACCGCCCAGTACCTGCTGCTGGAGGAGATCGCCCACGACGAGGCGTCGAGCCAGTCCGAGCTCGGCGAGCGCATCGATCTGGCGCCCAGCACCATGGTCGGTGTCACCGACCGGCTGGTGGCGGCCGGGCTGGTGGAGCGCACCCGCGTGCCGGGCGACCGGCGCCGCTACCACGTCAAGCTCACCGAGCGTGGGCGGGCCTTCCTGCTCACCTCGCCGCGCACCCTGCACCACCGCTTCCGCGACCGGGTCGCCGCGCTGTCGCCAGAGGATCGGCGCCGCATCCAGGACGCGCTGGTCGAGGTGGTGCGCATGCTCGAGGGCGAGGACTTCCCCGCCTCCGCGATCCTCACGTCGGGCTCCATCCCGTCGCAGAGCGCTCCCCAACCCCCCAACGCGGCGCCGCTGGCGCCGCAGGGAGGCGAAGATGAAGTACGTGACCGACATTCACAAGATCCCGGAGATCCCCGAGGCTGAGCGGCGCGCCCTGGCGAAGGTCGCCGAGCGATACGCGTTCCGCGCCAACGCCTACTATCTGTCGCTCATCGACTGGACGGACCCGAAGGATCCCATTCGACGTCTCGTGATCCCCGACGAGGGCGAGCTGGAGGACTGGGGCGAGCTGGACGCCAGCAACGAGGCGGAGAACACGCCGATCCGCGGCGTACAGCACAAGTACCCGCACACGGTGCTCTTGCTGTGCAACGAGGTCTGTGGGGCCTACTGCCGCTACTGTTTTCGTAAGCGTCTGTTCATGAACGACAACGACGAGGTCTCCATCGACGTGTCGCGCGGTCTGGCCTACATCGCCGACCGCCCCCAGGTCACCAACGTGCTGCTGACCGGCGGCGATCCGCTGCTGATGAGCACGCCGCGCCTGGGGCGGATCATCGGCGGGCTGCGCGAGATCCCGCACGTCGGGATCATCCGCATCGGATCGAAGATGCCCGCCTTCGATCCGGATCGGATCCTGCAGGACGACGCGCTCTGCGCGCTGTTCCGGCAGCACTCGACGCCGCAGCGCCGGATCTATCTGATGGCGCACTTCGACCACCCCCGCGAGCTGACCGATCTGGCCATCGCCGGCCTGGATCGGGCGCTCGCCAGCGGGCTGGCGGTCGTGAACCAGTGCCCCATCGTGCGCGGCGTCAACGACGACGTGGACACGATGACCGAGCTGTTCCGCCGGCTCTCGTTCCTCGGCATCGCCCAGTACTACGTGTTCCAGGGCCGCCCGACGGCGGGGAACCGACCCTACGAGACCACGCTCGTGGAGAGCTACGAGATCGTCGAGGCCGCGCGGTCCCGCGTGTCGGGGCTCGCGCGGCGGGCGCGGCTGGTGATGTCGCATGCCAGCGGCAAGATCGAGATCGTGGGGATTGACGCGCGACACATCTACCTGCGCTATCACCGCGCGAAGAACCCGGCGGACGAAGGTCGCTTCATGGTGTTCCACCGCGACGACGACGCCTGCTGGCTCGACGATCTGCGCCCGGTGGATGGGTTGGGCCATGCGCCCGCGCTGGTCGCGTCCGAGCTGGCCGCAACGTAAGGGGTCACCATGTGCGGAATCCTGGGCGCCCGGAGCCTCTCCGGGCCGTTGACGCCGCGCCTCGCGCGCGCGGCGCTGGACACGTTGCGGCACCGCGGACCCGACGGAGAGGGCTGGTGGGAGGATCCTCGCACCCAGCTCGGCTTTCGTCGACTGGCGATCATCGACGTCGCGGGAGGTCAGCAGCCGCTGGTCAACGAGGACGGTCGCGTCCTGCTCACGCTGAACGGCGAGATCTACAACCACCACGCGCTGCGGGCCGAGCTGGCCTCCGAGCACCGCTTCGCGACGGGATCGGACGCCGAGGTGGTGCTGCACGGCTACGAAGCCTGGGGGGAGGCCGTGTTCTCGCGCCTGCGCGGCATGTTCGCCGCCGCGATCGTGGACCTGCGCCAGGACCGGGTCGTGCTGGCCCGCGACCGCGTGGGCAAGAAGCCGCTGTACTTCACCGTCCGCGGCGGCGCCGTCTACTGGGCCTCAGAGCTGCGGCCGCTGATGTCGTTGGGGCGCCCGCCCATCGACCGCGCGGCGCTGAACGACTACCTGCGCTTCGGCTACGTGCCCGCCCCGCGCACCCTGCTGTCGGGCGTCTTCAAGCTGCCGGCTGGCTCTCTGCTGCGGTTGGAGGGTGGGCGCATCGTCGCCGATCGCTGGGCGCCTCGCTTCGGGGTCGGCTCGCCCGCGGGCAGGCCCGACGCGGACCCGGAGGCGTGGGCCGAGCAGGTGCGCGAGGCGCTCGGCGACGCCGTCGCTGCGCGCCTGGAGAGCGAGGTCCCGCTGGGCTTCCTGCTGAGCGGCGGCGTCGACTCCGCCGCGGTGTTCGCGCTCGGCGCGGAGGCGCTGGAACGGACCGCGACGGCGTTCACCATCGGCTTCGACGACGCCGAGCTCGACGAGCGTGAGGCCGCCGCCGAGGTGGCTCGACGTTACGCGGCCGACCATCGGGTGCGCGTGCTGCGCGAGGACGAGGCGGACGATCTGGGCGCGGTGGTCGCGCGCTGTGAGGAGCCGCTGGCCACCGACGCCCTGCTGCCCACCGACCGGGTCTTCGCCGCGGTGCGCGCCGAGGGCATCACGACCGTGCTGGCCGGCGAGGGCTCCGACGAGATCTTCGCGGGGTACACCAAGTTCCTGGCCGCGATCAAGCTGGACGCTGCGTCCTGGGCGCGCGCGGGAGACGGGCCGCTGGCGCGTTACCTCTCTTCCGAAGAGTTCTGTTTTCCTGGGCTGGCCCAACGTCGAGCGCTGCTCGGCGAGGCGGCCACCGACGCGGGCTACGCCGAGCTGGAGGACGAGGTCGCGCATCTGGATCCCCTCTCCCAGATGCTGGCCTTCGAGGTGGCGCTTCGCCTGCCGGATCGCATCAACCACCGCCTTGACCGGCTCTCCATGGCCCACGCCATCGAGGCCCGCGCGCCCTTCATGGATCCGGCCGTGATCGCGCTGGCCCTGTCCGTACCGCACACGCTGCGCCACCGGCAGGGCCAGGGCAAGTGGATCCTGCGCTCCGCCATGCAGCGTCACCTGCCGCCGCGCGTGACGCAGGCGAGGAAGGCGCCGTTTCGGGCGCCCGACACCTGGTTCGTCTCCGCGCTGACCGAGGCGCGGGTGCGCGAGGCGGGCCTGGTCCGACCCGAGGCGTTCAAGGCGCTCGCGCAGTCCGCGAGACACGACGCCGTCGCGCGCGAGGGGCTGTACAACCTGGCGGTGCTGCACCTATGGCACGAGCGATGGTATCGTAGCCTGGCCTGATGATCGTCGTCTGACGGGGCGAATTCGTCGTGACGCGGACGGACACGGACCTCAGCCGGCGACGTCGAGGAGCTCCTCTGCCCCGAGCCCCCACCGCGCGAAGACCTCCCGCTGCCAGCGCTCGGCCGTCCAGCTCAGCGGCGCGGTGGGGTAGAGGCGCAGCGTCCCGTCCCAGCCCGCGCTGAGCAGCCAGCGGCCCGCGCCGCCGAAACGCGCCACGGGCACGCGCGCCGCGCCCGCCCGGACGGCCACGCGAAGGCTGTGATCCTGCAGATCCCAGACCCGCAGCCACCCGTCGGAGCCGCCCGCGGCCAGCCAGCGCCCATCGGGCGAGAGGCTCAGATCGCCGCTCACGGGCTCAGCCGTGACCAGCTCGCCCAGCCGCGCGCCCGTCGCCGGATGCAGCAGCACGATCCGGCCCTCTCCCGGCACCCCCACCGCGACCAGCCTGGGCGAGATCGCCAGCCCGGCGCCGCCCTCCACCTTCGTCACGGGCTGCAGCGCGGCGCGCTCGGCGGCGTAGCGGAGCAGCGTCCCGCTGAACGTGAGCGCCACCAGCGCCGATCCGTCCTCCAGCGCGTCCAGGCTCCAGACCTCGTGATCCGCCCTCTCCAGGCGCAGGCGCTGGCCGCTGACCACGTCAAAGACGGCGTATCCCTGCGTGTAGACGGAGACGACGAGGTGCGCGCCGCCGTGGGCGAAGGCCAGCGCGCGCACAGCCGCCGGGGTCTCCAGGCGCGCCCGCTCCTGGCCGGTCTCCCCGTCGAAGAGGCGCACGGCGTGGTCGTCCATGCCCGCCGCCGCCAGCAGGCGCCCGTCGGGCGACCAGGCGCAGCTCTTGAGGACGCGCGACTGCCAGCGGGCCGACCAGCGCGGCGCCCCGTCCGCTCCCCAGACCTGCAGGCGCCCGTCCGCGCGCGCCCCGGCGACCCGCGCGCCGTCGGGCGAGAGGCAGGCGTCCGCCAGCCCGACCTCGCTCTGGAAGAGACCGCCGTCCGCGCGATCCGCCGCGCTCCACGCGCTCAGGCGGGTCGTCTCGCCCTCCACCGCGCTCAGCAGGATGGCGCTCTGCGAGGTCCCCGCCAGGCGTCCGCGGCGCGCCGGCAGCCGACCCAGGCTCTGGAGCGCGTCGGGCGCCACCAGCCAGACCCCAGGGTCATCACCGGTGATCGCCGCCAGCGTCCCGTCCCCGCTCCAGGCGATCTCGCGCGCGTCGCGCAGCGAGCCGGGGATGCTCCCCAGCCAGACGCCCGCGCGGTCGAGCAGGTCCAGCGTCTGGTCGCGCCGGCCCATCAGCGCCCGATCGCCCGCGGGTGACCGCCTCAGCAGGTTGGGCTCCGCGCCGTCCAGGTCTCGGGCGACGCCCTGGGCGTTCACCAGCGGACCGTGGCGCCCGCAGGTGTAGAGGAGGACGGCCAGATCGTCCCCGAGCGCGAGCCCGGTGATCGGCTCGTCCGCGCACAGTCGGCGGCGGGTGACGGCGCCGGAGACCAGGTCCTGCATGTGCCAGTCGTAGTCGATGGCGAAGGCCACCTGATCGCCGCCCGAGCCGACGTGCAGGGTCCCCGGCGTCGGCGCCCCCTCGGCGCGCCAGGTGAAGCGCAGCGGCGCGCCCAGGCTGTCCAGGAGCGACCAGCTGAGGCCGAAGGTCTCGACCAGGGCCCGCTCTCCCGCGAAGAGGGCCTGTCGCGCCGGCTCGTCGCGTCGCCACCGCTGGCGGGGTGGATCGAGGGTCCAGGCCGAGATCCCATCCGGCTCCAGGCAGAGCGCGGCGCCGCCGTCCTCGCGCAGGCTCAGGCCCTCGCAGCGCCGGGGGATCGTCTCCTCCCGCACCAGCCGCGCCCGAGGGCGCAGCCCGCTCTCCCAGAGCAGCCCGCGCGCGAGGCCGTCCTCGACCCAGCCCAACCCCGCGGCGGCGAGCACCTCGGCCTCCGCCCAGCGCTCCTCGCGGATCGCCGTCTCGGCCCGCGCGAGCGCCAGTCGCGCCAGCCGCCGCTCCGCCAGGGTCCGGGCCTCGGTGGCGCTCGCCGCGGCGATCCGCGCCTCCTCCGCCGCGGCGCGCGTGCTCGACCAACCGACCGCGGCCGCCGCGGCCACGCCCACCAGGGCGAGCGTGGTGAGCAGCAGCGGCGTCCGGTGGCGTCGCGCCAGGAGGGTCAGCGCCTCCCGCGCGGAGTAGCGGTGGGCGTGGACGAAGCGCCCCTCGGTCCAGGTGCGCAGATCGTGCGCGAAGGCGCCCGCGTCCGGGTAGCGGTCGGCGGGGGCCGCGGCGAGGGCCCGCAGCGCGATGGCCAGCAGATCCCGCGGCATCCCGGGGAGGCTCGCTCCGGCGACGAGGCGCTCCGTCCAGCCCGGCGCGCCCTCGTCGGGGCGCGCCGGGCTCGCCCCCGTGAGCAGCTCGTAGAGGATGGCGCCCAGCGCCCAGCCGTCGTCGGCGGCGTCCGGCTGCGCGCCCCGCAGGCGCTCCGGGCTCATGTAGGCGGGCGTGCCGCCAAGATCGTTCGTTGATAAATAATCCGACCCCGAACGATCCCCGCCCTCGCGCGCCCGCGCCATCCCCCAGTCGATCACCAGCGTCTCGCCGAAGGGTCCCACCAGGATGTTGGACGGCTTGACGTCGCAGTGCAGCACCCCGCGAGCGTGCGCGTAGGCGAGGGTCTCAGCGGCGGCGAGCAGGCGGCCGAGGAGGCGCAGCCGGCCCTCGAGGCCCTGCGCGGCGGCGATGGCCTGCGCCAGGGTCTGGCCCTGGACGTGGCGCATCGTGTACCAGGGCCCACCCGCCGCGTCGAGGCCCGCGTCATAGACCGGGATCACGCCGGGGTGCTCCAGCTCCGCGGTGATCCGGGCCTCGCGCCAAAGGCGATCCGCGCGCCGCGGATCGGGCGCCCCCTGCGCGCGCAGCCGCTTCTGCGCCACGGTGCGCCCCAGCAGGCGATCCCGCAGCGCGCTGACCACGCCCAGGCCGCCCTGCCCCAGCGGGCGAGGATCTCCGAAGCGGGCCTCCAGCGCAGGCGCCGGAGCGGGAGCCGACGAGGCCAGGCTCTCCAGCGAGACCTCGGTCTCTGGGACCTCCGGGGGCTGGGGGTCGGTGGGAAGGCGCCCCGTCTCGGCCACGACGCTCACCCCTCCCAGCGGCGCGAGACCACCAGGCCGTGGCGGCGGATGAGGCGGCCGAGCTGGTGCCTGCTGGAGAGGCCGAGCAGCCGCCAGGCCTCCTCCTGCACCCCGTTGCAGTGGTCCAGCGCGCGCTGGAGCACCTCGGCCGGCAGGCGCTCCGGATCCTCGCCGCGCCAGCGCTCCCAGTCGGGGGGAGGCGTCGCGATGGTCGCGCCGGCGGCCTCCTCCAGGGGCTCCAGCGTGTCCCCGTCGCTGCGCGCCGCCGAGGCCCAGAGCAGCGCGAGCAGCTCGCGGGCGTGCGTTCGGTAGGGGTGGAGGACGAGCTGGCGCAGCAGGGCCAGCGAGAGGCGCGGCCAGCCGTGAGGGCCGCCCTCGAAGAAGCGCTCGGCGAACGCGGGATCGCGCGCGGCCTCCCGCCGGAGGAGCGCGAGGGCGAGCAGCGGGATGTCCTCGCGTCGGGCCTCCAGGCCAGGGTGCTCGACGCGCAGCGGCAGGCGCGCGAGCAGATCCGGGCGCAGCGCGTCGGCGGGCTGGTGGGTGGCGCCGATCAGGCGGAGCTCGACCCGGCGCGCCCGGCTCTCGCCCAGGCGGTGGTGCTCGCCCGCGTCCAGCACGCGCATCGCCGCGAGCGAGGCGAGGTAGTGCCCGGTGG
>CAZKWG010000353.1:0-8092 GCA_964556105.1 uncultured Enterobacterales bacterium
CATAGCCCGAGCCCGAGGGCGCGCGCCCACCGAGAGAGCAGACCCGAGAATGCGCGCATCACAGCATCTCCTGATCCTCGGCCACCGCCGACTCGACCTCGGACGAGATCTCGGGACCGCGTTGGAGCTGGGCGCGGCGCTGCTGCTCGATGGCGCGCATCTTGCCTTGCACCTCCCGGTACACGCCCTCGAACTCCACCGTCTCGCCGTCCCGGCCCAGCCAGGCGCGCGCGGCGCGCATGGCCTTGTAGCTCACCTCGGCCCGATCCCGGGGGTCCGCCTTCCACTGTGTCTGGCCATACTCCGCGAGCGTCGTCGCGAGTCGGGTGATCTCGGCGCTCTCCCTGGGGAAATAGGGCTCGAGGTCGGTGTGCTGCGCGGCCTTCGTCACGATCTGGATCGCGCCGTAAGGGTCGGCCGACACGCGCAGCCCCCGCGCCCGCCGCGCCAGGTCGACGTAACTGACGGCGTGGCGTCCCCCCTCGATCACGATGAACACGTCCGGATCGCCGCTGATGGCCTCCGCGGTCGCGATGTCCGCGACATCCTGCGCCAGCTTCGGGTCCTTCGTCGCGAGCCTCGCGACGCTCTCCTTCGTCTGTGCCGCCTGCTCCTTCACAGACGGGTCCGGCGTAGGAGGCGTGACGAGAGGCGCCTCAGCGGGCTCGACCACGATCCCCCCATCCTGATCCGAGGAGGGCAGCGGCGCCCACGCCGGCTCTGGCTCCGGCGGCGGGGGGAGGGGCAGCGGCTGAATCGCGGGCACCGTGGCCTGCACGACGGGCTCCTCGGGCGACGGGGCCTCATCGTCAGGACCAGACATCTGGCTGGCGACGACCACGCCCAGGACGAGGAGCAGAAGGAGCCCCAGACCCAGCGTCTTCCGGGACCGCTCCTGCGGCGGAGCGGCCTCTCCAGCTTCGCCGAGCGGGATCTCGGGCTCTTCGGAGCGGGAGGGCTCGTTCATGATGATCTCCTGTGTGCGTGTTGACGGGTCCCGTCTGATCGACGCGCCTGCGCGTCCTCAGTCTCCTCTCCTCGGGTGCTTTCTCTGTCTCAGGAGCCGAAGGTCCCTGGAACATTGGCGACCAGCGAGAACGCCCAGGCGAACATCAACGCGAGCGCCGCGAGCATCCCCAAGCCTCGAAACCCGGCCAGCTTCATCGGCAACCGCTCCAACGCCAGCGTCAAGCGCGCGCGCCGCTTGTCCCGCAGGCGCTCGACCTCGGCGTCGAGGACAGGCCGGAGGGAGGTGCCCATCCTGACCGTCGTCGCCATGAGCTGGAAGAAGGAGCCGGTGCTTGCGTCCGGGGCCGTCTCGCGTCCCAGAACCTGTAGCGAGCTCGCCGTGTCGATCCCAGCGCTCCACTGACCGAGCAGGTTGGTGACGATCTGCTGCGCGACACCCTGCGCGTTCGGAGCCGCCAGCTCCACCGCCTGCCGCAAGGTCAGTCCAGCCACGACGGCGAGGCGAACCTGCTGAAGCAGCGCGACCACGTCCGTCTCCCAGGACGCGTTGAGCTCGCGGAGCTGCTCGCGCTGCGCGTCACGGGCCGCATAGAGGAGGGCGAAGGCCAACGCTGGGCCGGACCAGAGCGGGCCCGCCGCGCTGACACCTGCGGCGAGACTGATGACCCCGACCAACCCAAGCAGGATCTCCCGTTGAACGAGCGTGGCCGCCTCCACCGGCCGGAGCGCACGCCCTACCAGACGGCCAGCCTGCGTCGCCTCCAGGCGCTGCCCGATGGTCCGAAGCAACACCGGGAGCGAGCCGGGCTCCCCGACGCCCGCATCCAACCAGATAGGACGCCCATAGCTTCGCGGCGCGAGCAGGCTGGAGATCGAGTAGCCGCCCACACCGGCGAGCAGCGAGACGAGCAGCGCTGTCATTGCATCGACCCCAGCACGCTGCGAAGATAGACGCGCGACACCAGGGTGAGACCTACCGCCGCGATGGGACCGAGGACCGTCGGTGGCTGCAGGAGCCGCTGGAGCGCCTCCGGCTCGCCCCGAGTGAGCAACGCCACCATCGCCAGTGGCATCGCCACCATCAGCCAGCCCTCAGCTTTGACCGGCGAGATCTTGCGGTCGATCTCATCCTGAAACGCGTAGTCCGAAGCCACCGTCTCGGCGATGAAGTGCAACGAGGCGGGCACGTCGCTGCCTTTCGGCTTCTGGCGCCACGCCTGAGCGACCAGCCAGGCGGTAGGCAGGGGCGAACGCCCCAGGGTGTCACATACGTTGGTGAGCGCCGGCGACAGGCGCGAGGCCGCCGCCGCATCCCGAAGCAACGCCACCATCAGCGGGCTGAACCGCGCGTCGTCCGAGAGGCCACGATCACGGGTCACCTGCTCGAACAGGCGGTCGAGCAGCGCGACGAGCGGCTCATCGCGACGGATCCCCGCGGCCAGCTCGGGGAGCAACGAGAGCAGCTGGCGGTCCGCCTGCTCCACCTTCGACTGAATCCACGCCGAGAGCAGCGTGGGGAGCGCGGGCAGGATCGTCACACCCGCCAGCAGGACCAGCGCCGCGCCGCGGGCTCCGTCCAGGAGGCCGCCCAGCAGCGTGAGCGGCACCAGCGCCAGCAGCGGCACATGGGGATTCTGGGCAGCCTTTCGATGGCCCCCCAGATCGAGGTGGCGCGCGACCTCCTCGTACCACCAGGGCACCCAGGCCTCGCGCCAGAACGCGGGCGCCACCGCCGCTGCGCACCAGCCTGCGACGCCTGCGCCGATGCCGACCAGAAGCCACATGCTGCTCATCGCTCCTCGAGGCGCTCTTGCAGCGCCTCGAGCCGCTCGATCCACACCGGCGCCTCCCCAGGCTCACGCACCGAGATGAGGATCGCGCTCTGCACCGGTTGGGTCGCGCTCGCGTCCCTGCCGAAGACGTTGCCGATGACAGGAATTCTATGCAGAAGTGGAATTCCGGAGTCTCGCCACCAGATTCGGTTGGAATCACCCGTCGCGATGACCACCACCTCGCCCGCCTCCAGGCCCACCGTCGTCAGCACCGAGCGCTCAGCGATCTCGATCGTCGCGTCCGTTCCCCCAGGGACAGGCTCCGAGACAAGGATGTCCACAGCCACTTCGTAGCCCGTGCTGCGCTCGTTGGCCTCCAACGTGGCACGAAATCCGAACGGGACCTCCTTGAGATCGGAGCTCCCAACTCCGCTGATCTTGAAGTAGGCGCGGCCGCCGCTGGCCAGGGTGGCCGGCTCCCCCGTGAGCACACGGACGCTGCGCTTCTCCATCACCTCGAAGCGCGCGACCACCGCCTCCAACGCGAGGTTGTCGGCGATCGGCGTCAACACGCTCCAGCCGACGCCCTCATCCGCGTCGAGCCCCTCCAGACCGCCAGAGAGCACGGCCGGGAGCGCCGCAGAGAGATCGAGCCCGATGTCGTAGCCCTTCTGCCGCCGACGCTCGAGGAAGACGACGTCGAACTGGACCTCCTCTCGCTGCAAGGGCAGCATGTCCAGGATGATGCCCGGGTAGCGGGCCGCCACGTTGTCGGCGAGCGCGGCGCTCTCGATGTCGAGCGGGATGCCGCTGACGTAGATCAACGAATCATGGCAGTTCACGGACAACCCCGTGCGCCTCAGGATCTCCTTGGCCTGATCGCAGACCACCCGCTCCGTGGATGCGTCGGAGACGACCAGATTCAGCACCTGCCCATCGACGACGGTCCTGCACTCGCCAGGGCTCACCGCCTCGAGCTCCAGAGTACCGCTGGCCTCGTTGCGGAAGACCTTGACCACCGAGGCAGAACAGTTCGTGGTCACGCGAGCGTCCACCCGCGGGAGCGAGAGGACCACACGCTCTCCGACCCCGACCCTTCGCGTCTCGCTCGGAGCGCCCCAGGTCTCCCCGGAGAGCGTCCCGGTGAGCACCACGGTGCTGACAAGGGCGGCCATCGCCTTCACGCTGTTACCATTCGACATCGAAGACTCCCGATGGGTTCAGTTCACTTGCTGCTTGCTGCTGCGCGCCTTCTTCTGGCTCTTCTTCGGCGGCTCGACCCGCTCCTGCACGAACTCGAACTCGCCAGGCTCATTGGGGTTGCGCAAAGTCACGGTTCCGCCCAGCAGCGGCTGAATCGGCGGCGTCTGGCCGCTGGGAAACAGCACCTCGAAGGGCGCCACCGAGAACACGGTCGCGAATCGGACCCTCACCTTGCCGTCCTTGTCGAGCAGGTCAACCTTGGAGCCCGGAACCGTCCCCTGAGGGACGGTGCGCGGCTCGAGCGGAATCTGCGTCCAACCTGGCGGAATCGTGCTCTGCGAGTACCCACCCAGGCCCCCGAGGAACATGGCGGTCGTCAACCGCGTCCCGGTGGCGAGGGCGAGATGAGACCTCCGATTCAACAGGCCGGCCCGGTTCTCGTCGGTCGCCAGAAGGTAGTCGCCCTTCACATCCGGGGGTACTGCCCCCTCGACCAGATCTTCTTCGCCGATCGGCTCATTCGGGCCCAGGTCCCGGGCCAGCGCGAGCACGGCGACCGTCTCGACAGCGACGGGCTCCGGCTCCTTGATGGCGTAGAGAATCCCTGCCAGCGTCGCACAGATGAGGCCCACGGTCACCTGTTGGCGCTGCTGGGCGGGAAGTCGTGTCAACAGGCTGCTCATGGTGGCGCTCCAACGGAGAGACGATTGAGGACGGGGCCAGTCTCACCGACCCGGGAGGATCGGGTCGAGCAGCTCGGACCGCTGCGATCCCGGCCAGCCCGGGGCCGCTTTGCGCAGCTCTCCCCCGACCTCCAGCAGCGACATGCTGCCGGCGCCCACGCAGATCTCCTCAGAGACGGAGATGCCCGCGCCGAAGGTGCTGGCGCCGCTGTGTCCCGACATCTGCGCGCCAACCGAGGTCAGGCTGTTGTCCAGCACCTCAATCCCCACCTCGGGGAAGGACGCGCCACATGCCCCTGTGAGGACCACAGAGGGCGCGGACGGCCAGGCCTCTTCCAAGGCGCTCGCGATCTCCAGCGCCTGAAGGTTCACCTGATGGGCCGCGGCCATGCCGATGCCCACGTCCATGGCATGCCGTTGCGCCTCGATCTCCAGCCGTACGCGCGAGGCGTCGTAGAGCGCGACGAAGAGCGCGATGAGCAGCACATACCCCACGCTGGCCAGGATCAGCTCGAGCGTCGTCGATCCCTTGCGACCCATGTTCGACCCCTCTCTCGGGACGGCGCTCATGACGCGCCAAACAAGACAGATTGCAGCTGGATGCCGCGGGAGCGCAGGCGCGCCAGACATTGCGGCACGTACCCGGTGGGGACGAGCTGACCGCCGCCTCCGTCCCGGATGAACTGAAAGACCTCCTCGGCGCGTGGCTGACCGCTGGCGTCCACCACGACCTCAGCGACCGAGGTGATGCAGCGGCGCCCGCTCTCCAGGCGCGTCTGCTGCACGATGATCTGAATCGCGCTGGCGATCTGCTCTCGGATAGCGCGATCCGGCAGGTCCAGACCCGCCATCAGCGAGAGCGTCACCAGGCGCATCAGGGCCTGATCGGGCCCGTTGGCGTGGACCGTGGTGAGCGAGCCATCGTGCCCTGTGTTCATCGCCTGGAGCATGTCGAGCGCCTCCGCCCCGCGCACCTCACCCACCACGATGCGATCCGGCCGCATCCGCAGGGCGTTGCGCACCAGATCGCGGGCCGTGATCGCCCCCATCCCCTCGAGGTCGGCCGGACGAGTCTCCAGCCGCACCACATGGGACTGACGGAGCTGCAGCTCCGCGGAGTCCTCGATGGTCACGAGGCGCTCCCCCTCCGGAACGAACGAGGAGAGGACGTTGAGCAAGGTCGTCTTTCCCGATCCTGTTCCGCCCGAGATGATGATGTTCATCTTCCCCTCGACCGCCATCTGCAGCAGCCCGAGGGCGTCGGGTGTGATCGCGCCGAGCTTGATGAGATCACCAGCACCCAACATGTCCTTCCGAAACTTTCGGATGGTGATCGAGGCTCCGTCGATGGCGAGCGGCGGGATGATCGCGTTGACGCGCGAACCATCCGGCAGCCGCGCGTCAACCATCGGCGAGCGCTGATCGATGCGTCGGCCGAGCGGCGCGACGATCCGCTCAATCACGCCGAGCATCTGGGCATCATCCGTGAACCTGTATGGCGTGAGCTCCACACGGCCCGACCGCTCGGCGAAGATGGCGTTGGGTCCGTTGACCATGATCTCGGTGACCCTTGGGTCTGCGAGCAGCTTCTCCAAGGGGCCGAGCCCTACCTTCTCAGCCAGGATCTCCTCGATGAGCTGAGAGCGCATCTCCGGGTCGAGGATCTCCGGCGCGAGCTCGTCGAGCAGCGCGCAGATGACGGATCGCACCTGCGACTTTGGTCCGGTGTCGTCATCCCCGGCATGCCGCAGCTCGTCGAGCAGCGCGCTCTTGTCGAGCTGCGCCACGAGCCGTCGATGAACCGCCTTCTTCAGCGGCTGCCAGCGGACCTGCGCCTGCACGACCTGCGTCTCGGTGGCCTTGGGGTGCGGGAAACGCTCCAGGTCGCGCACACGCTCCGCGACCAGCGCGATCTGACGCGCAAGGGGCCGATCCGGCCCCTTCGCGAAGAAGGACTCGGCCGAGATCACGCTCTGCCGACGGAGCTGTTCGTCTGTGGACAGGCCGGTGAGAACGCCGTGGCCGATTCGTCGTGTGCAGGCTTGAAGCTGCTCTTGCGAGCTCACGGCGTTGACGATGGCCACCACACGCCGGGGATGATGCCCCCGGCGATGCAGATCATCGATGGTGCGGCGGGCCTGATCCAACACCGCGTTTCCGGACAGGGTGACCACCAGGATGGCGTTCGCCCGCAGCAGCAGGCGCTCCGTCTCCGCGCCGAGATCCGTGCCCAGGTCCGCCACGATGTAGTCGGCGCCGAGGTGCAGCTCGTCGAGCACGTCGCCGAGCGGGGGGATCGAATACGCACCCTCCTCTGGGCGTCGAAGAAGGAAGTACCCAAGGCCCGTCGGCCCGTGGCGCGCGAGCAGCGGGGCGAGCGGCTCGGTCCCCCAGCGCCCGTCCTGGTGCAGACGCGCCAGGGTCTGCGTCACCGTGACGTCCAGCAGCGCCTCCGCGTCCGCCGGGCAGCGCGGGTCGGCGTCGATGAGGATGGTTCGATGGCCCCGCAGCGCGAGACAGAGCGCGATCAGCGTGCTGACCACGGTCTTGCCACAGCCATCTCGTGGACCACACACGGCGATGAGGCTCGCGCCAGACATCTTCGCACCCCTCAGTGAACGAGATCATCCCAGGACATCGCCGGCGCGCCGATGCGTGTGCGCGCGTCGGCGTGCCCGATCGGCACCATCGCGACCTTCCAGGTCTGGTCGGTCACCAGGCCCCCGACCGTCCAGCTCCCCACTCGACGCGCGCGGGTCGCCGCCACCCCCCGGAACGTGGTCTCAGGAAGGACCGTCCCATCGAAGAGCGTCAGGCCGCTGCGGCGCTCGGTCCAGGCCAGCAGGTCCATCTCGTCGTCGCGAGGCGCGAGCAGGCGCGCGGCCCAAACCACACACTCGGTCGCGGCAGCGGCGCGCGCCGCCGACGTGAACGCCAGGGCGATCGCCGCGTCCTCGGGGGAGCTGGTCGCCCGACGCACGGGGATGGAGTCCGCGAGCGCGGTCTCCAGCTCCTCGCTCACGGCGAGGCAGAACTTCCCTGCATTGGCCGCCTCGACGTCCAGTCGTCCCACGGGCGGACTCAGGCCGACCTCGTCCCAGTCTCCGCTCTGGGCAGCCGCGCTGCGCGCCGCCGTGAGCGCGTCGGCGTCCGCCGTCGCCGCCAACGCCTTCTCTCGCGTCGAGAGCTCGGTGAGCGCCTGACGATGACCCGCCTCTATCGCCGGAACAGAGCCGCACACCTCGGTGATCCGAGCCACCGTGTCCATGTTGGGGAGCCGCCCGCTCACCGCGCCAGCGGCGACCAGCGATGCCGCCGTGGCCGCGCCAGCGCAGCTCCCCCGTCCCATGGCCAGCTCGGCGACCAGCTCGGCGGCGAGCTGGTTCATCGCCGCGAAGGCGTTCGACCGGGTGGAGAGCACCCTAGCCGCGGCGATGCCCGCGGCGTCGTCGCCCTCCTTATCCC